>DATNMU010000159.1:0-10124 GCA_035602195.1 Candidatus Acidiferrum sp. | reverse complement strand
AAACCACACACGGAGCAAGACCAAATAGGAAGGAAGCCGGAATCGATTCTCACGAATCAGTTTTGGCACGTGCCGGCTCGGTGCGTCAAACCTTCGGGTAGGTCGCTAGAGCCGCGCAGCGATGCGCGGCCCAGAGGAATGACCGTCCCGCTGGAGCAATCCGGCGGACAGAATTCGGCTTACAGGTCCGGCTGCCATAATTTATTTAATTCACTTTAGGAGCACCGCCCATGTCAGCACCCAGCCGCCGGCCGGAGATTCGCCAACGCCGCGCACGTCAACACAAGATTACAACCCTTCGCAAACGTCTGGCCTCGGCCAAAACCGATGCCGACCGCAACCGTGTCACCGAAAAACTGAACAAGCTGGCGATTGCTTCGCCGGGCCAGCCCTTACTGAAATAGCCGCCCTGCTGAGGTTGGGAGGACAGGGCGGTAGAATCAGGCGCGTGCTATGCCACGCCAGCCTTGGTATTTCCTTCCGAGCTGCGGGTTTGGGTACCAGGTGGCTCCAGGACTTCCCGATAGGCCTCAATCATTCGGCACACCGATTTGTCCCAGGAAAATTTGGCGGCCTGGCGGTAGCTGCGCTCCTTCATCTTTTCGCGCAGCACCTGGTCGAGCAGCACCCGGTGCAGAGCTCTCATAATTTCAAAAACATTCTCCGGATGAACCAGCACTGCCGCATTACCCACTACTTCCGGCAGGGACGACACGTTCGAGGTGACGACCGGCGTGCCGTGGGCCATGGCTTCAAGCGGCGGCAAGCCGAATCCCTCATACAAAGAGGGAAAAACAAAAATCTTGGCTTGATCGTAAAACGTGCGCAAGACTTCGATGGGCACGAATCCCAGAAAGCGCACATCGTTTTGCACGCCGCTTCGGACTACCGTTCGCCGCAAGTCCGGATTGCCGGAAACATCGTCTCCGATAATGATGAGCTTCAGGTCAGGAAACGCGTGGTCCTTTTCCAATTCGGTTTTCAGCGCAGAAAATGCTTCGATCATGCGCACTACGTTCTTGTGAGGACTGATTCTTCCGGCATAGAGCAGGAACGGATAAGTTACCTGATAGCGTTCGGCTATCAACTGGCGCTCCGCGGCGGTGGCATGGCCATGAAGGAATCTTTCATCGATGGCGTTGTAAACCACCTCGATTCGGCCTGCGGGAATGCCAAACAACTTCTCCACCTCGCCCTTGGTGAAGTTTGAGACGGCAAAGACGCGCGCCGCGCCTCGCAGGACATGTTTTGTCATCTGGAAGTGCAGAGAGCCCAGGAGTGCAGCTTGCCGCCGCGGCCACGAAAGGTGGTCAAGCATATCGTGCACCGTCATCACATAGGGACAGGGCAGGCCCCGGGGGATGGAGAACAGGTTAGGAATGTGCACCAGATCGCATTCCAGCCGCTTTACCGTGGTGCGGAACTCCATGAAGCTTTTGAGCGAGAGTTCTGGCTCCGCCAGCGGAACTGTGTGAAAGTTAGCCGGCAAAGGACCGATCTCTTTGACTTTGGCGGGGGAGCCGATCAGAAAATATTTGGTCTGGTGATCAAGGCGTCCCAGAGATCGGACAACATTGCGGATGTAAGTCCCCACGCCAAACTCAGTCATCCGCCGGATATCGATGGCGATCTTCACGCAAGGCATTTAAACATAGATACAGGCGCAGTGTAACGGTAGAAGGCTAGGCGCGAACTTCGGCCTGAGCTTTGGCCCTTCGCTCCGCGTACAGCGGAAACGCTTCACACAGTTCGAGCACCTGCTTGCGAACCTTAGATAGCAGAGCTGGATCGGTCCGTTGCAGCAATGCTTCTGCAATCCAGCGTCCGACTTGCCGCATCTCGGCTTCTTTCATTCCGCGTGTCGTTAAGGCGGGCGTGCCGACGCGAATGCCGCTTGGCTTCATCGGCGGGTTGGTATCGAACGGAATTGCATTCTTGTTGACGGTGATTCCAGCGTCGCCCAACGCTTTTTCAGCCTCGCTGCCGAGCATACCCTTCGAGAAAACGTCGACCAGCATCAGATGAGTATCGGTGCCGCCGGAGATGATTCGGAAGCCTTCGGAGGCTAATGTATCGGCCAGTACCTTCGCGTTGGCGACCACTTGCTTCGCATAATCCCTAAATTCGGGCTGCATCGCTTCCTGAAAACAAATTGCTTTGGCCGCAATGATGTGCATAAGCGGGCCGCCTTGCATTCCCGGAAAAACTACCTTGTCGATGGCCGCCGCGAATTCTGACTTGGAAAGAATCATACCCGCACGCGGGCCGCGCAAAGTTTTGTGTGTGGTCGAGGTGACGATGTGCGCGTGCGGCACCGGCGAGGGATGCGCGCCGCCAGCGACCAATCCGGCAAAATGCGCCATGTCGACCAAAAAGAGCGCGCCTACTTTGTCCGCGATCTGCCGCATGCGCACGAAATCAATAATTCGCGGATAGGCGCTGCCTCCGCCGATGATTAGCTTGGGGCGATGTTCTTCCGCCAGCTTCTGCAGTTCGTCGTAGTCGATGGTCTCGGATTCTTTGGTGACGCCGTAGGGAACGATCTTGTAGGTTTTGCCCGAAAAATTCAGATGATGGCCGTGTGTGAGATGGCCGCCATGCGCCAGATTCAATCCAAGAATGGTGTCGCCCGGCTGCAGCACGGCCGCGTATGCCTCCATATTCGCCTGCGAACCAGCATGAGGCTGAACGTTGGCATGCTCAGCGCCAAATAATTGCTTGGCGCGGTCGCGAGCCAGGTTTTCGACTACGTCAGAAAATTCGCAGCCGCCGTAATAACGCTTGCCCGGATATCCCTCGGCGTATTTGTTGGTGAATACCGAACCTGCGGCCTCAAGCACGGCTTCACTGACAAAATTTTCCGAGGCGATAAGCTCCAAACCCTCGTGCTGGCGCCGAGTTTCATTGTCGATGGCAGCGGAAATCTGCGGATCGGCTTCGCAGATCGGGCGGTACATCTTAGCTGCGGAATTCTTCATGTTGTTTTTTCCTGAAGAGATTGATATATCTCCGGGCGATGCAATTCCATGTAGCGCTCGGGAGCTTTCAGCGGATGAAAGCCAAACTGAGAATAAAGTCCGTGCGCGTCGCGAGTTAAAAGAATCCAGCGCCGCAGATTCTGGAGTGCGGGATGTTGAACGACGCACTCCATCAGCCACTTGCCCAGTCCGCGCCCCCGATGGGATTCCAGCACGAATACGTCTCCGAGATAAGCGACAGTGGCGAAGTCACTGACCACGCGGGCAAAGCCTACCTGCACTCCGCTGTTTTCATAAATCCCGAAACACAGCGAGCTGTCGATCGAACGCGCTACAACTTCGCGCGGGATGCCTTCAGCCCAGTAGCTATTTGTCAGAAAACCGTGAACCACATCCAGATTTAGACGCTCGTGGTCGGTGCTGATCAAAAAGTCGGCACGCCGGTACTCTTTCACCGCCTCGGAATTAATCGTGCGACCGGTCGCCATGCCCACATTCTACCGCTTCGTCACTGTCGCGAAGGCCTCGGCCACACCGAAAATCGCCGCTATCTCTCAAATGCCGTACGTAAGAACGAAGCCAGATGCCAACCATCCAAATAACTGTAGGGGGCCTCTCCCATGGTGTAGTGACCGCACGGCAACACTACGACTTTGTGATCCAGTTCACGGCGCTCGAATTCTGCGACAACATCACGCGAGAGTTCCGGTAGGAAGGTCAGATCGTATTTGGCATAAACGATGAGCGATTTCCTTGGCCAGCGCGAGAACTGATCGAAGTACGCCATCGGGCTCACGGCCAACCAAGATTTGCGCAGAGTTTCGAGATCGGTGTGGGATTCGATTCCCTGACGAATATGTCGCGTGGATTGCCCATGCCACACCACGTCGGCGACGTAGGTGGACGCGTGATTGAACGCCGCCACGCGAATGCGAGCATCATGCGCCGCCGCGATGAACGCATAGCACGAACCCAAGCTCGTGCCCACGATACCGAGGTTGCTGTAGCCCTGCTGCTCCAGCCAATCGAGGCAGCAGCGGACATCGACGACGCCTTGCCGAACGGCGTCTAGCGTGCGGCCGATGTTGGCGGAGACGGCGTAATCTGCGCGGCCGATTTCAGCCGGCATGCGCATGTCGTGATAAGGCATGCTCAGCCGCAGCACTGAGATGCCGAGCATGTTGAGCAGCTTGCAGAGGCTGACGTAAGCGATTGCATCCGCGTTCCAGTGCGGCAAGAGAACGATGGCGCGCCGCCCGCGAGCAGGAAACCAGCGCGCATTTACTAAATTGTTTTCTGGATACGGCGTTTTCACCGGAGCGGTGAAGCGCAAAAACTCGCCGTACGTTCCTTTCACCTTCGCTTCAAGTTTGGGATCGGGCACTTCACGCGTGGAGAAAACTTGAACTTCGCGCTTCTCCAGTCGAAAGTCAGCGGGCTTTCTATAGGCGAAAAATTCGTCGCTGGAGGCGACAATGCGCCGGTTAAAGTCGACCAAGAACTTGGCGGGATCGCCCTCAGCTTGCCCCGGTTGCCAACCATTGCGGCAAGGCCAGTCGCGGGCGAACTCCAGGCCCCAATCCAGCGGACGCACCACTCGATTGTTGTCAACCGAAGTGAGCCGGTGCTCCCAGTCATACATCCATTGTGCGTAGCGCGAAGGCATCGTCAATCTTCTAGTTTAGCAAGAGCCGGAGCAGTGCCGATAGCGATTCAGCCAATGGTAGCAATCAGCCGTTGATGCTGAACATTTGAGGCTTGAGTGAGCAGACGAGATGATGGTTGATACAGATTGTTTTCAACCCACTAGCTTCCGTAGCGTCTCGGAACGCGCTTGGAAATATTGCAGAGAATCTCGTAGGGCGAACTGTTGGCCAGCCGCGCATGCTCCAGCGCATCGACGCTCAACCCGTCGCTCGATCCGAGCAGAACTACTTCATCTCCAACCGCAATCCCGGGAATGCCAGTGACATCGACCAGCGTGAGGTCCATTGAAATGCTGCCGACGATGGGTGCGTAGTGGTCGCGGACGATGACGCGACCGCGATTCGAAAGTTGGCGATTGTATCCGTCGGCGTAACCCACGGGTAGCACGGCCACGTGCGCCGGAGCTTTGGTCATGTAAGTTCCGCCATAGCCGAGCGCCTGATTGGCGGCGAATTTTCGCATAGAAAGAATGCGCGTTTTCCAGGTGAGAACTGGCTTTACCGGCAGACGCAGCGTGCCACCACTGACTTCACGGCCCGCGCGTTGGAACGACAGAAAATATCCATAGACCGCAATACCGGGACGCACCATGTTGTTCCAGGTTTCGCGTCGCGAAATAAGCGCACTAGTGTTGGCCATGTGCACCAGAGTTGGATCGAAGCCCGCCGCGCGCACCATGCGCTGCGCTTCTTCGAAACGGCGCTCCTGCTCGGCTACCGAGGGAGCATCCATAATTTCGGAGGATGCCAGGTGCGTGGATAGCCCTTCGAGGATCAGGTGTGGCGCAGCCTTGAGAGCTTGCAGCACGGTGGGTAGCTCGTCGAGAGAAACCCCCAGGCGGCCCATCCCTGTGTCAACTTTCAAATGCACCGCCTGCCGAAATGTTGCGGAAGCCGCTGCGTGTTCGAGAGCCTCGATATGCCAAGGCTCCCACACCGTGGGCGTGAGCCCCAGCCGAACGATTTCTTTTTCTTCGCCGCGCCAGAAACCAGTCATCAGCAGAATTCGCGACTCGATGCCCGCGTCGCGCAAGGGAATTGCTTCATCAAGCGACGTGACACCCAGCCAGCGCGCCCCTTCTGCCTGCAAGGCGCGAGAGCATTCGACGGCGCCATGGCCGTAAGCATCGGCCTTCACCACTGCGCACACCGTCACACCCGCTCCCGCATGTTTCAGAACCGTGCGGAAGTTTTGCCGCAGGGCGTCCAGCGACACTTCCGCCCATGTGGGGCGCGTCGCCACGCGGCTCAGGATTTCTGCAGTTGTAGCCACTAGGTTCGATTATAGCGACAGCGTCGGGAGGGTTCAGGTTACGCTTGGGCTACTCCCAGGCAGTTCCAGTTTCCAGTTTCCAGTTTCTAGTTCCCCTAGACGCTACCGTAAACTGGAAACCAGAAACTGGAAACCCTATCCCCTTCAATTCCCCGCCAGCGAGAAATTCACGATGATCTGTGTTTCCACTTCCACAGGTTCGCTGTTCAGAATATAAGGCCGATAGCGCCACTGTTTAACGGCGTCAATGGCCGCGGGCACCAGGATCGGATGCCCAGAGAGAACTTTCAGATTCTCAATCGTGCCCTGCTTGCTGATGACCGCTTGCAGTACCACCGCTCCCTGAATGCGAGCACTTCGCGCCAGCACGGGATAGGCGGGCTGGACTTTGCGAATAAGGCTGCCCTCATTCATGTTCGAGATACGCAGCGGCGCGACAGCAGTGGCCGGTCGAACCGCCGGCAAGATCGAACGCGACCCACCAGCAAAAAGATTGGCGACGCCATTCGCATCGCCACTTCCTGTTCCAACAATGGCAGGACCTGCGTTTCCAATGTGCGGCGGGGCACCGTCGACATCGGACGGAATTCCCCTGGGGATTTGCGATGGCATTCTCAACACGTTGTCGGCAGGTGTGATCGACATATTACCGCTCGAAACGATTTGCCTTGCGGGTGCTGAAGGCTCAGCCAAGGTTGGACCAAGGCTGATTGGAGTGGAGAGTTTATGGAACGATGGCAAGCCCTGTGGCCGAAGCAGTGGCAATGCCAGCAACGCGGCAACAGTCAGCGCCTGCAGAGCAAACGAGGTAACGGTCGTCACTCCGCGTCGCGAGCGGTTGTTCCATGACGAATTGAGAGTGCTTTCAAACATGGTGCCCCCCTCCTTAATCGTTGTTGCTAAGGACACCAGAACCGCGTTCGGTGGCATGCGGAAGGAAAAGAAAAAAGGCCGCGCTCTGCGCGGCCTTTATGGAACTTTCCCGACACTCGCGGTGTCGCGAAAAACTACTTGGGCGGTTCGCTCGACTTCGGAGTCGCCGGTTTGGGAGTTGTTGGCTTCGGAGCCGCAGGCTTAGTTGCCGCTCCAGGAACTGCAGGAGCTGCAACACCCGACTGCGTGTTATACAAATCCACCACAGCCTTGGTAATGTCTGACTTCTCACCGTCGTACCAGAGCACCGGGCTTTGCGGCCAGGGATTTGAAGTGTCGACAATCATGGCGAAGCCGCCTTCCTGCGCGTGCTTCACGATTACTGGCGCCATCTTCTGCAGAATGCGCTGGAAGATTTCCTTTTGCTGACTCTGCGCATCTTCCTGTGCGTCCTGCACTTGGCGGTCAAAAGACTTTTTCTTGGTTTCGATCTGCTTGACCAGGGTGGCGCGAGCATCTTCATTCAGCTTGTCGCCTTGGGTCTGAAGTTGCTTTTGCAAATTCTCGAGTTCGTCGTTCTGGCCTTTCAACTCGTTCTGTTTTGGCTCCAGCTTTTTGCGCAGAGCTTCGAAGTCGCGCTGGCCTTCGTTGGTGCCCACCACGGCTTGCTCAATGTTGATGGTTCCGATCTTGGATCCGGTTCCGGTCGCAATATTGGTCGACGCAGCCGGGGCTGTGGATGAAGCTGTTGCGGGCGAGTTGGCCGCACCGCTGGGAGCGGCGGCACTGGTTTGGGCGAATGCGGAAATCATTGAAACAACCGCAATGGCCAGGACAGAGCGCAGAAACTTGCTTGTCATCGGATCGCTTAAACTCCTTGGGAACATAGTTCCGGTAAAGATTGTCCGGGAATGAACTGTGATTACCCTGCTCAGGCAACACTGGGCCGCACTCACCAGGATCTTTTGCTTCGTCAAACGGCCGCCGCCAGACAAGGCGCACTGGATTGCTGGAGTCGCGGACGTATCGTCCACCCTGCTCAGCTTTGCAATGGCGTGGATCACAGTGATTATAGAGAGCCTCATCTGCTGCCGTCAAACGTTGCTGCGCTGGTTAGAACGTCGTCGCCACGGTGAAGCGGAACGTCTTGCGCGGTTCGCGCAACAAGAAGCTGGGCGAAAAAGCATTCTTCGCCAAGTTAAAGCTATATAGTCCCGCGGCAGTCAACTGGCAACCGGTTTTCGGATTACAGGTCTGCGGGAACATCCCCGGCGTGATCGGAATCGGCGGACTCGCGGGACTGTCCAGCCGCAGCGGATTATACGCCCAATAAATTCGGAAAGGCGCATTGATCACCGGCAGGAACATTTGCAGTTCAAGTCCGGTCGACATTCTGGGCCTCCAGTTCGTCGAGCCCAATACTTGCAGATCTTGGGATGGGGACGGCGACAACGGGGTGCCTAGAGCACAGGTATTAGCGCCAGCGATTTGCACAAGCTGAGGACATCCGAAAGGCGTACCGGCTACGGTCTGGAATTGCTGCGTGGCAATCTGCAGTTGCGACTTCCTGACAATGGGATCGATGCCCACGTCCATGAACGGAGCCAGAGCGACGGGCCCATAAATCGTGATGCGATATTCCACGTTGGTTACGACGCTCAAGTCGCCGCCGGGGAAGGTGATTTGATCGATCGGGATCGGGATGCTCACAGCTCCCGCCCGTGGATTCTGCGGATCTTTAAGCACGGGAGTTCCGTCGGGATTGGTGAGGGTGATCGATCCAACGCTCGGAAGGAATGCCACCGGAGAGACTGAACGTATATCGAATCCGCGCAGGTCGTTTTCTCCGCCCATGTAAGCGCGTTGGAACGGAGGCGCAACCAATCCGCCGAAGCCGGTGATAAACGATCCCTGAAAATTAAAGCCGATTGCGTTGCGTCGGTTCTGTACAGGGATGAATCGCTTGTACTGAACGATCGGACGGATCGAACGAACCGTCCCTCCCAGTCCAGCCAGTTCCGCGCCCACGGTGAACTGCTTTCCGCTGTGGGGGGAGATGGGACTATCGATGGTATTCATCGAAAAGTTGGGGAAGATCTTGCTGGTAATGATTCCGTTGAGCGCATTGGGTCCGGAGATGCCGCGGAAAGCAAGAAATTCGAATAAGTTTTTGGACGCCGTGCTCAGCGCCAGCAATGACGACCGGTCAAACGAGTAGGTAATGCCCACGCGTTTGAAAGATCGCCGCAGCGGGTAACTCAACGACAGGGTGAAGCCCGCGCTCGATTGCGTGTAGTTCTGCAGATTCTGAAGAACGGCATTGGGCAGATTTAAATTCTGCCCGCTGAAAACGGAGAGTTGCCGGGCCTGGTCAAACTTGGTCTTGTTGAAGTACACGTTGAAGCCAAACTGCAGTGGCCGGTCGAACATGTAGGGCTGCGTGAAACCGAAGCGCACGCTCCGCGCCAGGTTCCCCAAACTAGCCTGGACCTGAAGCGTCTCACCCAGTCCGAGGAAGTTATTGGTCGAGTAGTTAATGCCCACGAACGCGCCTTCCAGTCCGCTCACGCCGCCGTTCAAGCCGATACTATTTTTGCCTTTTTCATGGACCTTCAGCGTGAGGTCGACCAGTCCGTTCTTCTCGTCGAGTTGGCGGACAGTAATATTCGGGTCTTCCGGCTTCAACTGGTCGAAATAACCCAGTTGGTTCAAGCGGAGCAAGCTCAACTCCCACAGGTGGGAGTCGTAAATATTTCCTTCCTCGAGCGCGATTTCGCGCCGAATCACTTTGTCGCGCGTGGTCGTGTTGCCCTGGAACTCGATTCGCCGCACGTAGAATTGCTTTCCTTCGTCGACATCAATATCGAGAAAGATCAGCTTCTTTTCGTCTTCGAATCTGGTTTCGGGAATCGAAGTGAAGTTGATGTAACCCTGCTGCCCATAGGCTTTGCGCAGGTTCTCGAGCCCTTTAGCCACTTTCTCTTTGCTGAACACGTCTCCGTCTTTTATCGGGAACAGGCTCCTCAGCGCCTTCGTATTGGTGACCGCCTTGTTATTCTTGAAGGTGACTCCGCCCAGATTGTAGCGGTCGCCTTCCTCGATGGGCATCGTGATATCGACGGCTTTACCCGCTTTGCCCTGAAGTAGAGGAATGTGAGCGCCCGCGTGTCCAGTATCGTGAATCTGCGTCTTGGGCTGGTCGACGATAACTTTGAAGTAGCCGCGGTTCTGGTATTCATTGCGGACGCGTTCGGTATCTTCATCCAGCTTGGTGGCGTCGTAGGTGCGTGCGAA
>DATNMU010000158.1:0-8787 GCA_035602195.1 Candidatus Acidiferrum sp. | reverse complement strand
CATTCCTCTGGGCCGCGCATCGCTGCGCGGCTCTAGCGACCTACCCGAAGGTTTGACGCACCGAGCCGGCACGTGCCAAAACTGATTCGTGAGAATCGATTCCGGCTTCCTTCCTATTTGGTCTTGCTCCGTGTGTGGTTTGCCCTGCCCGCTGCATTGCTGCTGCGGCGGTGCGCTCTTACCGCACCTTTTCACCCTTACCCGCATCCGTGAAGACGCGGGCGGTATATTTTCTGTGGCACTTTCCGTCGGACGGGCTTGAACCCGGCCTCCCGGACGTTATCCGGCACACTGCTCTGTGGAGTTCGGACTTTCCTCTCCCCGCATCCGAAGACGCGACAAGCGACCGTCCGGTCCAGCTGCCAACAGAATCATTATATGGGAAAGCGCGGGCTTCGGGCTTTGGCTTCGGACTTCGGCTTGCTGCAACCAACACATCCTCCGCCTGCTACAATGCCCGCGACGCGGAACATAAGTCGGTGCAAGCCAAAGCCTGCGATGAGAAAAGAAAAAGACAGTTCTACGCCACACTCGAATGTAACCCGACGCGACGCACTGAAGTTGCTAGGGGCGGGCGCCACTGCCTTGGTCGCGGCTGAGCGGTTGCATGCTGCCGAGGTTTCGCACCAGGATGCTGACAAGCACTCGGATGTAGTAATCGTCGGTGCAGGTTTCGCCGGACTGAGCGCGGCCAGAACGCTGATGCGGCAAGGCAAGAAGGTCGTGGTGCTTGAAGCGCGCGACCGCGTGGGCGGACGCGTCAAAGCCGCGAAAATCGCTGGCCGCACCGTCGATGCCGGAGGCATGTGGGTTGGCCCCACCCAGACTCACTTGCTCGATCTGATCAAGGAGTACGGCTTGCACCTTGTGCCGCAATTCGAAACTGGCAACAACATCGCCGATTTAGGTGGAAAACGACTGACGGCTAGCGGCGAAGCCCTGGGACTCGACCCTGAAACCCAGGCGGAATACGACCGCGTCATTCGCGAGATCACCAAGCTGAGCGACCAGGTTCCTCTGGAGGCTCCGTGGACCATGCCTCGCGCTGAAGAGTATGACGACATGACTGCCGAGGATTGGTTCGCTTCACAAACGAAGAACCACACAGTGCTTGATTTTATTCGAGCCTATGTGCGGGGAATTTTCACCGCCGATGCCTACCAGATCTCTTTTCTCTATTTTCTTTTCTACATGCGCTCCGGTGACAATTACGACACTCTGTATGGCTTCGAAAATGCCGCTCAGGCGTGGACCGTAAAAGAGACGATGCATCAGGTGGCGGCGCACGTGGCGGCGGAGCTTGGCAGCGCGGTCGTCCTACAGGCGCCGGTTCGCACTATTTCTCAGGATGCTGCCGGAGTGGTCGTGAACTCGGACAAGGGCAACTGGAAATGTGACCACGCCATCGTAGCCGTCCCGTTGCCGCTTTCCGTGCGAATTAATTATGATCCGGTGCTCCCGCCGGAGCGCGATATCCTGGCCCAACACATGCCGATGGGCTCGGTGATCAAGTACTGGGTCGCCTACGAGAAACCATTCTGGCGCGACCGTGGGTTGAACGGCATGCTGCAGAGCGACCAGCCTCCCAGCGAATTTATTTCCGGAGATTTCACTCCGTCCGAAGGCCGCCCTGGCTTGCTTGCGGGATTTATTGAAGCGCACAACGCCATCGCGTGGACCGGACGCCCAACGGCGGAACGAAAAAAACTCGTCGTCGAACGTCTGGTGAGCTTCCTCGGACCCGAGGCTGCGAACCCGATCGACTACGAAGACCAGGACTGGCCCGCCGATCCCTGGAGCCGGGGCTGCTATGGCGCTTCCATGACTCCCGGCATCATGACCACCGTGGGCAAGTCGATTCGCCAGCCGCATGGCCGCATCCATTGGGCAGGGACGGAGACTTCAACCAAATGGATGGGATACATTGACGGCGCGATTCGCTCGGGTGAGCGCGCTGCCGCGGAGGTGTTGGCAAGAGTGAAGACTGAGGGTCAACTTTCGATGGGAAGGTAATCTAGTCCCTGCTCGCGCGCGTGATGCACTTCATCCTCAAAACAGTTCAACTCGTCAGCGCCTTCGGCGTTCTTTCTAGCTCGATCTACTATCTTCTCTGTCTTTGGAGTGCGGCGAAATTTCTGCGCGAGCGAGAGGCGGGCGAGGGCACGCGCGCCCCACACGCGTTGCCGCCGGTCTCGATTCTGAAGCCGCTCAAGGGTACAGATCCGGAAATGTACGAGAGCTTTCGCAGCCACTGTTTGCAGGACTATCCGGAATACGAAATCGTCTTCGGCGTCAGTGATCCTAACGATCCCGCGATTGAAAGCGTGAAAGCGCTGCAGCAGGAGTTTCCCGCGCGCAGAATACAGTTAGTTGTATGCCCTAAGATTCTCGGCGCGAATGTGAAGGTCAGCAACCTGGCGCAGATGCTCCCGGAAGCGCGCCACGATTTCCTAATCGTGAACGACAGCGATATTCGCGTCGAACCGGATTACTTGCGCAGGGTGACCGAGCCTTTGGCCGATGAGCGGACAGGAATGGTCACCTGCCTTTATCGCGGTGTGGCGAGCGCAACGCTGGGTTCTCATCTGGAGGCGCTGGGCATCAGCACCGACTTTTGCCCCGGCGTTTTGGTTGCGCGTCAGCTCGAAGGCATTCGGTTTGGACTCGGGTCCACACTTGCGTTCCGGCGCAACGGATTGGAGAAGATCGGGGGGTTCATTTCATTCGTCGATTATCTGGCCGATGATTACGAACTGGGAAAGCGCCTCTCTGGCCTGGGATTTGCGGTGGACCTTTCCGACGTGGTAGTGGAAACGTATCTCCCACGGTATGGCCTGCGGGATTTCTTCGCCCATCAACTGCGCTGGGCTCGGGGAGTTCGCGATGCTCGTGCCCTCGGCTACTTGGGCCTGGTTTTCACGTTTGGATTTTTCTGGGCATTGCTTGCCCTGGGCTCCAGTCATGGAGCGTTGTGGGCTTGGATTACACTGGCGGTAACGCTGTCTCTTCGGCTTACGGTTGCCGTTGTCGTCGGCCGTATCATATTAGCGGATCGCCAAGTCCTGAAAGATGCCTGGCTGATCCCACTGCGTGATTTGATTGCGGTCTTGGTCTGGATCGCCAGTCTTGTTGGGCACAAGGTGACTTGGCGAGGAGATCGCTTTCAATTGAAAAATGGCAGACTCAGTCGGATCCCGCCGTAGTTGAATAAGGGTGTTGCGCCGTATCAGCTATTTCTACTGCAAGATTATTGGGACCATGGTCGAGAACCGTCCGAACTTTTTTTGCCAGTTGCGTCAACGTAAACGGTTTTTGCAGGAAGTTATTTTCGACATCGACCACTTTATGGTCCAGCACGGTTTGGCCGGCGTAGCCGGAGACGAACAACACCCGGGTTTCCGGACGAGTCGTCTCCAGTTCCTTCGCAAATTGTCCCCCGCTCATGTGCGGCATCACAACATCGGTCACCGCCAAATGGATGGTCGAGCCGTGATGCTTCGTGACGGACAATGCGTCCAATCCATCCCTGGCTTCCAGTACCGTGTATCCGCGAAGTCCGAGGAATTCCGCGGAGGCTCGGCGCAAGGCTTCTTCATCCTCGACCAACAGGACCGTCTCCGTGCCGCGAAAGGCGTCTGTTAGACGCGGATTTGGAACCTCCTGCAAAATTGCTCGGTCTGGTACACAGGGAAAGTAAATCTTAAGAGTCGTGCCAATCCCCGGCTCGCTGTAAATCCAGACGAACCCGTGATTCTGCTTGACGATGCCGTACACCGTCGCCAAACCAAGGCCTGTGCCCTTGCCGGAGGGTTTCGTCGTGTAGAAAGGCTCAAAGACGTGCGCCAAATGATCTGCCGGAATACCGCCGCCCGTATCGGTCACGGTTAGAACAGCATAATGACCGAGGGGAATAATCGCCTTCTTATGCTCGGCGTATTGTTCGTCGAGCTGCACATTGGAGGTTTGAATGGTCAGCCGGCCTCCCTGGGGCATAGCATCGCGCGAGTTTGCCGCGAGGTTCAAAAGAATCTGTTCGATCTGCACAGGATCCAAACGAATCCTCCCCAGTCCATTGCCCGGTATGAAGGTCAGTTCAATGTCTTCCCGGACGAGCCGGTGAAGAGTCTTCACGATTCCGCCGACCACCGGGTTCAGTTCGGCTACCCGCAAGGCTTGTGGCTGCTGTCGGCTGAAAGCAAGTAACTGCCTCGTCAGCTCCGCAGCGCGATGCGCCGCCGAAAGAATTTCCTGAAGCCGCAACTGTGTGGAACTTCCAGGGGCAACGGAATCAAGCGCAAGTTCCGAGTAGCTGGTTATAATGGTGAGCAGATTGTTAAAATCATGGGCGACGCCGCCTGCAAGCCTGCCGATAGCATCCATCTTTTGCGCTTGCAGCAACTGCGCTTCAACCCGCAGGCGTTCGGTCAGATCGCGTCCATTAGAGACGAAATGAGTGATGCTTCCTGCCGAATCCCGTATGGGACTGATGCTCTCGTCGACGTAATATAATCCTCCACTCTTTTTTCGGTTCACCTCGATATTGCGGTATACGTCGCCCGAACGTATTGTTTCCCATAACTCGCGATAGATTGCCGACGCTTGTTGTCCAGACTTCAGAAACCCTGGCGTCTGGCCCATGACTTCCTGGCCGGAGTAGCCAGTGACTTTTTCAAAAGCCGGGTTCACGTACTCAATGATGCCATCGCAGTTCGTGATAAAGATGATATCGGCTGACTGCTCCACCGCGCAGGAAAGCTTCCGCAGAGAGTCCTGCGCCAGTTGCCGTTGCTGCTGCGTAGAATGCAAAACCAACGCGCACCGAATCGTGCGCACCAGGTTCGCTCCATTGAGTTGTGATTTATCCACGCAGTCGTATGCGCCCGCCCGAATGATTTCGGCGATCGCATTTTCGTCGGCATGTTCCGACAGCAGAATGAACGGCATGGCGCCCTTGCTCTGCAGAAATTCCGCGAGCAATTTGGTGGCTGCCGCATCCCCAGTTTTATGCTCGAACAAAACCAGCCCATAGTTGCCCTGCTGCAGCATCGTCTTAGCTTCATCAAGGGAACTCGCATGATCGAGTTCGGCGAGAAACGCCCCCCGGTGACGGTCGAGGATTTCCCGGATCAAAAAGAAATCCTCCTCCTGACTTCCCACCAGTAGAACACGCAGGGGAGATGGCGCGAGTTGGGTTGCGGTTGACAGAGGATTCAGTCTCTCCTCTTGTCACATCGGAAAGTTTTAGCAGTGCCATTCTCTTGGAGGGGGCGGCCGATAAGAGAGATCGAGGCCGAGTCCCATATCGGGAGAAGTCCCAGCTTGGGATGGCCCGTTCTCTAATTCGGAATGCTTATACCGACATGCTCTACCGGTTTTACACTAGCTCGCTGAATCGGCTCCCGGCGTCCAACGTATATATCCGTTGTGTCCATAATTGTTTGAAAAACCATTTGTAAATTCTTTGTCTCCTGGTTAACCAACCTCGCATCTCACCGTCTAATGCTGTAAGTTTGGGAAGTAACTGTGCAGGTTGCAGACTGGAAAGAGGGAACTCCTGCGCACCTTCCTGCGTAGTGTCTAAATAGAGGCATCGTCCCCAACAAAGTGAACATGGTAGGAGGATTTATGCACGTCCAGCAGGCTGCGAACCCGATCAAACACATCACCAACCCCGGAAATGGTCACGTGGAAGAGGTTGTCCGGCAGGCCCACGAAGAGTTGCGTCAACTGTTGCAACAGCGTGCCGAAGTAATGCGCCGCATCGGCACCATCAAACAAACCATTGCCGGCTTGGCGAATCTTTTCGGGGACGAAGTGTTGAGTGACGAACTGCTGGAGTTGGTCGATCGCAAGAGCGGGGGACGCCAGCCGGGTTTCACCAAAGCCTGCCGCCTGGTTCTGATGAATTCCAATCACGCCCTCAGCGCACGCGACGTGTGCGACTGCCTTCAAGACCGATCGCCCTCCTTGATGGCGCGCCACAAAGACCCCTTGGCATCTGTGACCACCGTACTCAATCGTCTGGTAGGTTATGGCGAAGCGAGGGCTGTGTCTCTCGATAGTGGGCGGCGCGCCTGGAGATGGATGGCCGACCCCCAATCCGACTCGAATGCTGGACCTATATCCTCTGCCCAGCAGTGAGTCGTGGCATCACCTCTACAATTGTCGCTCATTTTGCCTGCACGTAACGATGCTAATCTGAGATAAGCATAACGTTGCGACTCCCTGTCTCGAACTGTCCCCGCGTCCTAAACCCTGCCCAGCCATGCCATTGCGCGGTACTTCGGTAACTCGAATCTGAATCGCGTGAACTATATCCTAGCTTCAACCCATGGTTTAGCCATATTGATCTCGACAAGATCAGTGTGGGTGTTTTTGGATTAAGGCACGAACTATGTCCACCAAACTCGGCCACTTCGAAATCTTGAGTGAATTGTCGAAGTCTGCGACCAGCACAATTTACAAGGCGAACGACCCTCAATCAGGCCAGACGGTTGCCCTGAAAGCGATCCAGTTGTCTGCCTTTGGCGAGCGTGCGGCGGATCTGGAAAAATGCCTGCTCGAAGAAACCGAGACCATCAAGGGTCTGAGCCATTCGAACCTCGCGCCCGTTTACGGCGCCGGGGTGATCGACGGACAATTTTGTGCGGCGATGGAATATATACAAGGCAACAGCATCGCCACCATGCTGGCCCGCAAAGAAGGATTTTCCATCTGGGATCTACTCGACATAGGAAGACAAGTGTGCAGCGGCTTTGATCACGCCCGATTGCAGAATGTTTTTCATTTCAGCCTCGAGCCCGCCAAGATTATGTGTGGCTGGGACGGCACCATCAGAGTTCTGGGCTACGGAGTCTCAAGCGTAGGCAAATTCACCGAGCAGATTCCCGGCGTTCCGATGCTGCTGCATTACATGTCTCCCGAGCAGGTTCGCGGCGAGCCTATCGATGCTCGCTCCAATCTGTTCAGTCTGGGTGCCATCTTTTACGAGATGGTCACGGACCGCAAGGCATTTGACGGGGAAGACGCTGAAGTTCTGAGGAAAAGCGTTCTCGAGGGTTTGCCAGTACCGCCTATGCTGGTGAACCCCAAAGTCCATCCGGTGCTCAGTGATCTGATTATCAAAGCGCTGGCTAAGGATCCAGCCGCCCGCTACCAGAATGGACGCGAACTACTCGACGATCTGGAGAAATGCAAAGAAACGAGGCCCCAGCCTGCGAAGCAGGCAGCTGCGGCAGCTCCGGTCGGCAAGAAAGCCAGCGCCGCTTCTGCGTCGAGCGGCCTCACAGGACCAAAGACGTCCATAGCGAAACCCAATCACGTGGAACGAAAAGTAACGGCGCCCAGTGCCGCCAGTAAAGCTGCAGCCTCTGCTGCAGGATGGGAGGCAGCACCCTCCACGTCGTCAACAGCCGTCAAGCGCCCAGTTAAATCCGATGCACGGTCTGTGGCGTCAATGTCTTCTGCGACTCTTGATGAGCCGGGAGTGGATTCGCCTCATGTACCGAGGTTTGCTGTCGATCCACTCATGGCGGAGGCAGCGCCAGGTCGCGGCGGCAGCAGCGTCAGCTTTTCGGAGATGACCGAACTGCCTCCACTGAAAGAAGATTACATTGCGCCCTCACCAGCTACGGCCACCGAGCCGCAAGCTTCTCGCTCGAACAACGCCAATGAAGAAAAGGTCGTAAAACCAAAAGCTCAGCCCCGCGAAGTCGCCAAGAAGGCAATGAAGGAAGTGCAGAGTGTGCCGCCTCGACTGATCGCGTATTCCGCTGCCGCTGCGACCGCTTTGATTCTCATCGTCGCGCTGGCCTTGTACCTTCATGTCAACGGCTTGGATAGCGAAGGCAACTCGCCGCGCCCAACTGCCGGCACTCCTGCAACTCAGGCCGCTGCCAACCGGCCCGCTCCTCAAACTCAACCTTCGCAGGCAGACACAGCAGCTCCTGCCGACATGCCCGAACTGCGAGCTCCTAAGCCGGTAGAAGATCCTGACACCACGCCATGGGTGCCGGCAACAGAAACAGGAAAGAATTCCAGGAAGAGAACGTCTGCATCGGCTGCGGCTCCGGTCACGCCCGGGCAAGTGACCATCGATTCCACTCCCGAAGGGGCGCAGCTTCAGATCGATGGGCAAACCGATCCCTCATGGGTTACGCCCGTGACTTTGACCGGCTTAGCTGCCGGCCAGCATTCGGTTACCTTCAGCAAACCTGGCTACTCTTCCGATACGCGGACGGTATCGCTTAATTCGAGTAAGCCGGTTTCCGTGACGGCGCGCCTCGCCCAGCCTGCGGCCACGCTCGTAGTTAGCAGCACTCCCGCCGGAGCAAATATTTATGTGGATGGCAGGAACACAGGCAGACTTACGCCCGCGCAGGTCGCGGTGGAGAGGGGCCAGCACGTGGTGCTGGTGCGCAAATCGGGTTACATTGACGACACCACCAGCGCGCAATTCGCCGTGGGCCAAACCGTCAGGTTCTCGCCCGCGCTGCGGCCGCTCGGCAACGTTGACGACATTCGCACCGTCGGAAAAATGAAAAAGCTCTTCGGCGGAAAAGATGCCCAGGGCATGGGCACGGTCAGCATCAGAACTCAGCCCAAAGGCGCGCAGGTGGCCGTCAACCAGCACATGCTGGATAAAGATTCGCCCGTCGACTTCCTGCTCGACCCCGGCAACTACATCATCGACATCACCATGAGCGGCTACGCTCCCATCCACCGAGTCATCACTGTTGACCGCGGCGCCAAGTCCGTGATTGATGAGGTGCTGCAGCACGAGTAGGG
>DATNMU010000157.1:0-4784 GCA_035602195.1 Candidatus Acidiferrum sp. | reverse complement strand
GTGATTGCGCCAGAACGCGACTTTTGCGAGCCTGCTATGGTGCTCCTTATTCTTACCTTTTTCGGTATTGTTCACGCCAGCCTGGGCCATCGTCATCGCGCTGAACAGCACTAGGCTGACCACAAGGCTCACGATAGTTCTAATTGCTTTACTCATAAAACCTCCCTGTTTCGGCAAGTGTGTAGTGGTTAATGGAGGTTCACAAGTGACGAAAGGGAACACCGGATCGGGGAATCAGGTCCGCGTAGTTTCATGCTTTCTGTCCCGGCAGCGTTTCAACCACCATACACGTGGTCCACGAGTAACGCCCTACCACGAAGCCCGAAAACGCCTGTGGCAGCGGTGATCGCTGTGCTATCGACTCTAGGTTGCTGCTACCCCTCGCGTTTCTGGGAGTGCTGGGGCTGGTTTTTCCTAAGAACAAGAAGCCGCAATGCTTTCTTCACGGGTACGACTTTTCCGGGCTATCCGTTAAATGGCTATCGCCACGTGACATCGAGATTGCCTTTGATGGCGGACGAGTGACGAGCTTCACAAACTTCGCAATCGTTTACCCGAAGGAACCCGTCCCGGCTGAGTTCCACGCTACCCTGCGTGAAGGCAGCTGCGAAGTCTGGTAGTTGGCGAAAAACGCCATTACAGTCAGTGACCCAACCGAGCTGGCCGCTGACACAGTGAGGTGTCCAGAAACGGGCTTAGAGGAGATCAATGACGATTTCCCCGAACGCGACTTGTCAGGACTTTTCAGTACTAATCCGTGCGGACCCTTGTTCTACGACGTGAATAGTTTGAGCATGGCGTTGATCACGCGGGCGGCCGAACTTGGCTTTCCCGGTTTAGGTAGAGGGCGCTGGAGACTAAGTCCTTGTGCGAGCGCAATCAACGATCCTGCGAGATCTTTCGCATCGATGGGGAGATCCTTCGACAAGGCCTTGAGGTAGCGTTTCAGGATGCTCGCCAGCATCTGAATCTGCCGTTCCTGCAAGGAGTAGTACTGTTCCGCGAACTCCGAACTCCTGCGGGCGTGAAGTTGCAGTTCGGTCACCAGGGCGGGACAATCCCGTTGCGTGTGCATGTTCTCCAGCCACTCCGTGACCGCGCCGTTCAGTTGCTCCGGCGCAAGTCTGAGCAAGCTTTCCAGTGACGCCATATCGCGCTCCATATAGACGTGCAGCAATTCGAGAAAGACTTCCTCTTTGCTCCCGAAGTTCGAGTAGATTGCCCCCTTTGAAAACCCTGCCTCCACCGCGATCAGGTCAATCGAAGCACCGCCAAAGCCCTCTGTGCCTTCGCCGAATAGCGATTGACCCTGTTAGGTTCAGATGGCCCTCTCTCGGCTTCGTCTGCGGGGGGCCTTTTTATAAAACCTGCGAATTTCTTGAAGTGAAGGCGAGCAAGCTCGCCAGCGGTGAATGCTATTTGAAGAGAGCCTTTGAGCCGATGCGCCCGTTGAACTCCTCAGCGAAAACGTATGCAGTGTATATGTTCGTTGACGCGGTCAATGATTTCCTTTGCGTTCTCGTAAGTGATCGCTTCTCTTGGCATGTTCTTGGCTGATGCATAAAGTGCCGTCTGCCTGATCTCCTCAAGTTTGTGTCCCAAGGTGCTGTTATATGCGACGGTCAGCATGGCTTTGCCGTCGATGGCGCCGGCGCGGTTCAGGTAGGAGGTCTTGACCCGGTGTTCCTTGAAGGCCGCCTTGTACTCGCGGTCGGTAAGCATTCCAGAATAGTAGTCGGCAGCGATTTGCGACTTTCCGAGTTCTTCCCACGCCATGATTGCCAAGGCGCAGCTGCGGGCGTATTTACCGGCTGCGAGAAGAATCTCGGCATCGGAAATCAGATCTACAGCGTTGTTGTGGCACATTGCATATGCCTTGATAAACGCTGTGTGCAAGTTCCTTGTCTTTGAATATGTCGAGTTTCTTGCCTTCTGGTTCCTCTTGTCCCGTAACGCGGTAGCGCTTGTCTGGACCGACAACGAACATGCCGGGGCGGATTATCAGCGAATCGATATCAAGGTCCATGATTGAAGATTCTATTCCTAGCCATCTTTAGAGGCCCCGCGCGGCGGCAGCTTTCTCCGTGACAGAGAACCGCTGATGCCTGATATACGCCCCAGGTGCGATACACGGGATACAGGATCATGCTTTTTGCCACGGCGAATGGAGGCTGTTCCGATGGCAAATACCAAGGAAAAGCGTAAGCGGACACCGAAGCATGTCTTGAAGCTTCCGGACCTTGAGCAATCGAAGTCAGCCGTATTGAACAGCCTGACGTCACGAAGCTCACAACGAACCTACGATCACGCAATCAGAGAATTCATCGAGTGGTACTGTTCAGAGCCCAGGCTCGCTTTCAACAAGACCGTGGTCACCCGGTACCGCATATCCCTTGAACAGAGGCACTACGCGTCGACCACCATAAACCTGCGTTTGGCTGCAGTCCGGAGGCTCGCCTACGAGGCTGCTGATTGCGGCTTGCTCAGCGCAGACCTGGCCGCTGGAATTCGCCGGGTAAAGGGCGCAAAACGGTTGGGAGTTCCCGTTGGCAATTGGCTCAGTGCCGAACAAGGCAAGCGCTTGTTGTTGACGACAGACAGTACAAGCCTCCGAGGTAAGCGAGACTATGCCACGTTGGCCACTTTGCTGGCTTGCGGCCTCCGCCCGAGCGGAATTGACCGCATTGCGCGTTGAAGACATACAACAGAGAGAGGAGCATTGGGTCATTGCCGATCTCGTCGGCAAGGGCGGGCACATACGAACCATCCCGATTCCGGACTGGGTGAAAGCTGGAATTGATGTCTGGATGACGGCCGCCGGAATTACAACCGGCACGCTCTTTCGTTCGATCAATAAGGCTGTCAGGATTTGGGGCAATGGGTTCAGCCCGAAGGTCATTTGGGGTGTCGTGAAGGATAAAGCAAAGGCTTGTGAGCTCCCGTCTCTCGCACCGCACGACCTTCGCCGAACTTGTGCCCGCCTTTGCCATCAGGCCGGCGGTGAGCTAGAGCAGATTCAGTTCCTTCTTGGGCATGTCTCTGTGCAAACGACGGAGCGGTACCTGGGCTGCAAACAGCGTTTCCGCAATGCGGTGAATGATCGGATTGGGTTGGAACCCGACCCGCAGGGATCTCCTTAGATCCCGCACCACTGGCCGACTTTTGGTTACCTATCGGAACTCGCCGATTTCAGATGGCCGAGAAGCCGCCGTCGACAGCCAAATCCACCCCATTCACGTAGCTCGACTCGTCTGAAGCAAGAAACAGCGCGGCCGCCGCAATTTCCTCAGGACGACCCATCTTTCCCCGGGGGATCAGGGATTCGAACATCTCCCTCGTCGCCTTGTCGAGTCGCTGGGAATCCGGTGTGTCGACCTGCCCCGGGCTCAGCACGTTCACCCGGATATTCCTGCCCTTCAGTTCGTTGAGCCACGTGCGTGCGAATGAGCGCAATGCCGCCTTGCTCGCCGCATACACGCCGAAACCAGGAAAACCTTTCACCGAAGCAACTGACCCGGTCATGATGATCGATCCGCCATCGTTGAGCAGCGGCAACGCCTTCTGAACCGTAAACAGCGTTCCGCGCACAATCAGGTCGAAGCCCGCATCGAAGTGCTGCTCGGTAATCTCGCCCAGTTTGGCGGCTTCGCCCTTGCCTGCGCTCGCAAACAGGACGTCGATCTTGCCCTTTTCCCGCTTGACTGTGTCGAACAGACGGTCGAGGTCGTCGAGATTGGACGCGTCGCCGCGCACGCCGGTCACGTTCCAGCCAATCAGCTTGACGGCCTCATCGAGCGCCTCCTGCCTCCGGCCCGTGATGAAAACGTAGGCGCCTTCTTCAACGAACCGCTTGGCGCTCTCCAGCGCCAAGCCGCTCGATCCACCCGTGATGACTGCAACTTTTCCTTCAAGCTTTCCCATAATTACTCCCTTCGGTAGATGTGTAGCATTCAGTCGGTTCAGTAGAGTAGATTCTTTGGCAGTGGACGAGAACTGCTTGAGAGTCCTAAGTTTTTGTCTATTCGTCCAAAATATGGAGGCTAAGTTGGACCCGATAACAAACATCTTCAGAACGATGCACGTAACCGCTTTCGGTCTGCACCGGCTCGAAGCAACAGCACCGTGGGGCGTAATACAGGAGAAGCAGACCGAAGAAAAAGTCACGCCTGCCGACAAAAAGATGTCTCCCACCGATTTGGCGCACTTCGCAATGCTTTCGCGCGGCAACTGCTGTTTACGGTTCAGAAGGCGTTGCCGCTGTTCAACGTATTCGCTGACTTTACGAATCGTACCGTGTGGTGTCGGTGCCCCTGCGTTAGAGCCTGGGGCTCGCGGCCGTCTCGGATGCCCGCGCCAGTGCTTGCGTGTCGACATACTCCCGGACGTTCGTCAATTTGCCATTTCGAACGGTAATGGCGAAGACCCAATGGTCCTCGAACGTCCTATTCGTGGCTTTGATTCTCCCCGTAGCGACGCCGACGACCAGAACCCGGTCTCCCTGCGCTATGAACTCTGGGGGCTCTGGGTACGAAGTTTCCACCGTTTCGTTAGCCTTCTGAAGTAAATTCTCCAATCCCGCGTGCCCGCGGTGCGTGCCGGCCAGCGGCCAGTCCCCGCCCGGAATGATCCACTCAATATCGTCAGCAGACAACGCCAGCAAACCTTGCTTATCGCGGCGGCCGAGTGCCGCAAGAAAATTCTTCACAATCTGGACATTCTTTTCGATGCTCATTGAAATCTCTCCTTTTCCCTTACATCAAGCGTGTCCGAGCTAATCGGACGTT
>DATNMU010000156.1:0-5243 GCA_035602195.1 Candidatus Acidiferrum sp. | reverse complement strand
TCTGGTTCCTATCCATGGGCGGCGAAGCTCGCGAGATTTGGGAACAGATCGGAAACGACAACTGGGGCCAACAGCCGTTCATGAACGGCTATTTCAACGAACGGTACATGTTTTACTTTGACGTTCACTATGGCAAGCACGTCCGCTCGTTCGTGGAGCTAAAAAGCGGTCTGAATTCTTACCGCATCGGTGGCCCAAGACCGATCGACGAAAAGAAACTGGATTTTCAGGCCGCATTTTTCGAAGTCGGAACGGGAGATGATCGAAACTGGATCAAGTTCAGAGCCGGCAGACAGGAGATGGAATACGGCTCCGGTCGCATAATCGATGTGCGGGAGGGCCCAAATGTCCGCTTGAGCTTTGACGGATTCAAGGTAAAGACCGGCATCGGCCCTTGGCAGATTGACGGCTTCGCCATGCGACCGGACCTGGACAAGCCCGGGGTTTTTGACAATGCGCCCGACCACTCAGTCGATTTTTGGGGCGTGTATGGCGTCCGACCTTTGACAAAGAGCATCACTCTGGAGACTTACTACCTTGGTCTCGACCGAAAGACAGCCGCATTCAACCGAGGTGTCGGCCAAGAGGAGCGGCACAGCATCGGTGCGCGTCTCTCTCGTCCTGTCGCCCAAACGAAACCCGGTTGGGATTTCGACTATGAAGCGCTTTGGCAATTTGGCAGCTTCGGTTCCGCAAATATCCGGGCATGGACTGTGGCATCGGAAACCGGGTACCGGTTTCCGACTGTTCCGCTGAAACCGCGATTCAGCGCCAAGGCAGACATATCGAGTGGCGACGATCCTAGGACGAATACGCTTGGCACGTTCAATCCCCTGTTCCCGAAGGGCAATTATTTTGGCATCCTCGCCACGGCAGGTCCTGGTCCCATCAACTTTATCGACGTACACCCTCATGTTGAAACGGCCTTGCCGCACAGCGTGACGGCCTCTGTTGATTGGATATTTCAGTGGCGAGAAAGTTTGCGCGACGGTGTATATTCCGTCCCCGGATTTCTGATTATTCCCGCAGGAAAGAGCGACGCGCGTTTCGTCGGGCATCGTCCAGGCATGGAGGTGCACTGGCAAGCGAATCGTCACCTCTGGCTCCAAGCCGACTACGGAATTTTCTATGCGGGGAGATTCGTTAAAGAGAGTCAGCCAGGCCGCAACCTCAATTACTGGGCATTGTGGGCCGGCTATAAGTTCTAGGGGCCGTTGAGGAATTGGTCGAAGTAGAACCGTTGCACCGAACTGAATCTAGGCCGTCAAGTCCCGCCGCATAACAGGACGAACGTGAGAGCCAATGTGTTATTCGCAGAATTTTAACGATACTGCCATTCCTGATGGTGATCGTCCCGAGGTCTGCCCTGAGCGATGCTAATGTCATGCATGTCTCACGTCTGATACGAGCATTCGCGAGCCGGTGGACGAACTCGATCCCGATGATAACGACTACTGCCTTTCGCCGGGCGCGCTCGACATTGTGTTTCGAACGGACAACCGTGGACACCATCACTGACATCAAGCAGCCTCGGTTGCAGAAAAATGTGGCGCTGATGTCACTAGCTATGACGTTTCTGTCAAGTTGAGTGACACCGGTTGGGAGTGTTCTATGCGCCACTGTCGCTCTGTTGATGTGCGAACACGTGGCTAAAGCCCGGTCCCAGAGTGCAGACACGTCCGAGTCGCGGCACGGTAATTGCTAGGGTAGTCGAAAGGGTTACGAGCTTCCCTCGACACCCACGCCGCGATTGGAGGAAAAATGAATCGTTTTTTTGTTTTACCAATGCCAGGGCAGACTCGCCGCCCGGAGCTCCGCGCCGTTTCGAGGTTCTTGGCTGTGTTGATTTGCTGTGGCCTGGCTGCGCCAGCGCAGCAAATTACGCAGCGCGGGAACACGAGCGCATCATTCAGCACTCGGGCGATTCATCTGCTGGGATTCACGAACGCGAGGAACAACAGCACCGGGACGTTGTCCGTTCAGGACGATTCGCTGCAATTCCAGCAGAACGGGAAGCCTGGCGCGAACGTGAAGATTGCATCAGTTCGGGATGTCTTTCTGGGTGCGGAGAGCAAGCAGGTCGGCGGCTTGCCAATGACATTGGGCAAGACGGCGGCTCCATTCGGTGGTGGCCGAGTCGTCAGTCTCTTCGCCCATAAGAAGTACGACACCCTGACTCTGGAATATGTGGACGCTGATGGAGGAATTCATGGTGCGATTTTTCAGTTAACAAAAGGACAGGGCGAGCTTGTAAGGAATGAACTGATAGCTCGAGGCGTAACCATCAGTTCCCACCAAGATCAGTTAACGAAAGAAAGCGCTATGGAGGCCAGGCATGAAAACAAGTAAATGTAATTTATCGATCGCTTATCTGATCGCGTTGGTGGCGGTCATCCTTGCACTTCCTGGTCAGCTGCCTGGCCAGACTGGGGCCGCGAACTCCTCCGGTGGCAATGGGACTTCCGCCACGCGCAGGAGCGTTCAAGTCGATCAGGTTGCCCCTGGGAACCTGGACCTCGCCTATTCGTTCCAAATCGCGATTTACGAAAATCTCCTGGACGAATTGAAAAAGACAAAGCAATTCCAGCAGGTGTTCCGCGACGGCGACCTGAAGGCCAGCGAAGTTCCAAATTTGCTGGTGCTCAAAACAACTGTAGAGAAGTACACGCCTGGCAGCGAAACTCAGCGTGCAGTGACCACCGTGAGCGGCGCCACGAAGTTAACTGTACGGAGTCAACTTCTTACACGAGAGGGTAAGGTCGTTCTAGAGCGCACCGTGAATGGCGACGTTCGCTTCTTCGGCAGCAATTTGCGGGCTACCCACAACCTGGCCCGCAACATCGCGAAAACGATCAAACAATCAAACCTGTCCGCTTCCGGGCGACCAACCGCGATCCTGACCGGCCAACTCTGAGTCAGGAGGAAAACATAGGTAGGCTTTAGAGGTAAGGGGAACTCCAACAGGAGCGGACGAGAGGTTCAAAGTATGCTGAGGCTAGTGGGTCTGTTTCTTATCTTTTTGACGGTGTTTCTGGCGTTTGGCCAGCCCACCTCAAAGTATCAAGTGGGTATCATCACTGAAGTTAAAGTTCATAAAACTGCCGGAAGTGGCGTCTCTGACGCCGCGAGTTATGACGTTTCGGTCAAGGTAGGCGACACAATTTAAGTGGTGCTGTATACGCCGCCGCTGGGCGAGGGAACCGTTAAATATGCTGCGGGCGTGACCTGCTCGTAGGGAACCGCACAATTCGCTACAACGATATATTGGATCAATCGTTTGAGGTGCCCATAGAAAGCCAAACGCGTACTGCGCCTAAACAGTCGAAGCCCGCCTCCCTGAAGGAAGGTAATCGTTGAGGTTTTGTGGGGATTTGCTGGCCTGCCCATCGGTACAGAGCAGGAGAAATGAATTGGAGAAAGAGACATGAGGCGAAAGGATAGAGCAACGTCACGCAGCAAACTCACACTTTCAATCGGAGCTACCGCGATGTTTGCGATGTTCATGCGTGTGGGAGAGGCGCAGGCTCAGACGGGTGATGTGGGCTTACCACAATGGGACGCGGCGGTCGTCGAGCCTTTGAGGCTTGGTGTCAACGAAAGCCAAGTGCTTGCACAACTCGCCGCTCACAACGAAAAACGCAAGTCATCGTTGCACGATTACACAGTACTTAGGATTTATCAAGTAATCGATCTCAGGGGAAAGGTGCACGCCGAGAAAGTCGGACGCATGGAGTTTCTCTCCCCGGACAAAAAGACTTTCACGGTCACTTCCGAGTCTGGCTCAGGCGTGGTCCGAAATATGGCGCTGAATCCGCTCATCAAGAGCGAGATCGAAACGGCAGCCGGCAAAGAACATCATGACAGCGCCATTTCCGCTGACAACTATTCCTTAAACCTGTTGGGCGAACAACAAGTGGGTCCGTATCGTTGCTTCGTTGCCGAGGTCCAGCCCAAGCGGAAAGACAAGTATTTGTTTGAGGGGAAGCTTTGGATTGATGTAGAGGATTACTCGGTGGTACGGATCGAAGGCCATCCCGCGAAAAAGCTATCTTTCTGGATACAACGCGCTGACTTCGTACGGCAGTACCAGAAAATTGATGGGTTCTGGCTTCCGCAGAAGGACCAGACACTGGTTCAGGTACGGCTGTATGGAACGAAGGTTCTGACCATCGATCACCGGGACTATGCCGTGAATACAGGTCAGAGCAAGGATGCGCGGGCAGTCATGCCAGAAGCCGACATCGCTTTGACTTCGTCACGTTGACGCAAAAAACCTTTCGCGTCCGGCAACACCGCACTCGCCCACTCCCTCTTTCCGGCCAGAGCTCGCCGCGCCCGTTCCCACAGTGCGCCCTCGCCATTCTCTTTCTCATGACGATTGTGTGACTGTCACAAGATTTCGACGTGTCAAGTCAAGCGAGCTTAAATGACATCTCGCTCTTCACCGTAGGCTTCTGCTCGAACTCAGTCCAAACCTCGGTTTTTCAACGCGTTCACGAAGATCGCGTGAGACGCCTGTGATTTGGAACGCGCATTGCATTTGATGCGACGAGGAGGAGCAGCCATGCGGACGTTGATTGGGAGCGCGTTGTCGATCCTGCTGTTCCTGGGCCTTGGTTTCGCTCAAGGCAGCTCCCCCGCACTTGGATCAGTAAGAGGTGATGTATTCACGAAGGGCACAAATGGAGAGCCTGCTGTTTTGCCCAGCGTTCGCATCGTCCTTCACGGCCCCATAACCAAGGAAGCCGAATCGGACGCACAGGGAGCATTCGCTATCGATGGCCTTCCCCCCGGGACCTACGAGATCGAAGCGAATGCTCTCGGGTTGAGTGGCGGGCTCGCGGTGGAGGTTACCGCGGGCGCGTCCTCGACTGTCCCTCTCGAAATGAACATGACAATGGTCAGCAATACCGTAAATGTGACCGCAACCGAGCTTTTCGTAGCTGACGAGTCTGCTCAGCACAACACCATCAGTCAGTCCGTCGTGGAAAGGGCGCCAAATCAAGACGAGAAGATCGAAAGTCTGCTTCCGCTCGTGCCGGGAGTCGTGCGAGGACCGGATGGCCGGATCAACATGAAAGGTGCACAAGCGACGCAGGCCGGCTGGCTTGTGAATTCGGCAAACGTCACTGATCCGGCAACTGGCGGCCAAGCCATCAGTTTGCCGATTGATGTGGTCTCATCCGTTCAGGTAATTTCCAACCCTTATGACCCCGAATATGGAAAATTCACCGGAGCAGTCT
>DATNMU010000155.1:0-2832 GCA_035602195.1 Candidatus Acidiferrum sp. | reverse complement strand
TGGCGGAAGAGTGCTCCCGTTTGTCTCGGATGAATCCGAAAATAACCAATCCAGCGAGCGCCGCCGCGATCATCAGGAACTGCAATATTCGGGTCATCATCTTCGCCTTCTCTCTACTTCAATGCCTCCCAGGAAGGCCAGAATACCAATGATCAACTCTCCCGAGACAATCTGCCAGGGCGGAGGATTCGGCTCAAATAATTCGTAAAGCGGCGTGAACACAATAAGCAGCGTCCCCGCCTCCCGCAGCATCTCCCCTACCATTTCAAGCGTGTATTTCTTCTCTGCCAAGATTACCTCAGTCACGCGAGGAAAACGTTTATATCATGATTCTTTATGGCATCTGTCACCTTGTTGATCCAGCTTTCTTGCAGCGTCCCGAAACAGGAATCTCCTCGTGATTATCAAAGCGTTGGAGCTTCCATTTGCCGTCCTACCGACAAACCCCTCCTCTTCTTCCGCTCTGCCGGCAACAGCAACCCCCACGCCTCTCGGTACTCCTCACACTTATATCGTTCCGGATGCTTCGGCTTCTCCGGCAAAATCGTCACCGCCTTCTTCTGCTTTTTCCCTAACAAAATCGCCGCCGGAATCAAATACCACACATCCCGCGGAATCACATACGCCGCAAAAAAATCAATCTGCTTCAGCGTATAAGGCTTGCTGCGCGCGTTCGGCTTGAACTGGCACAAATATCCATACTGCGTCCGGCAGTCCGTCGACTTCACCTGTACCCGCAAAATCCGCTCTCCCGATTCAATCCCTACATCGTATGACGACGAATCCCCCCAAGGCTTCGACACCCTGAACCCCTTTCGCACCGCCCCCGCCATGAACTGCAGTTCCACCCACTCGCCCCGCTCTTTGAAAGTTCTGAAACCTTTACATCCGCTCATCCGTTTCCTCCCCCGTTCGGCCAAAAGAAAAGGCGCGGCCTGGTAGCCGCGCCTTTGTTAAATTTGTCCTATACTTTTAGTATATCAATTAGGAATAGGCGATTGTGGACAGCTTTGCTGAAAATATATCTGTAGCGTTGTGCATAACTTAGGAGCGATCGGGTAGTTTTTGCCTATTGACAACTTTCTGCGGAATTGCAAAAAAGGACGCACCGTGCCCGGAACCTCGATGACGGACGCGATTCCGCTGAAAACTCTTCGCCGGACCTGATTTCAACACCCCTTCCCATAATCTGACTACAAACTTTTCCCGGAGTAACGCATCGAAGCAGGGCACCAAGGAGGCGTAGCTCATGAAGATGGTTAACAAGTTTTCCGCAACCGCTGCATCTCTGCTTTCAGGAACCGTACTGACAGCAGCCCTGTTCTTCACCGCAGTCCCACGGCTTCATGCTGAAGATTACAACCACTGCCAGCGCCGCATCGCTCACGCTGATCATGAACTTCACGAGGCCATCGAAAAGCATGGACGCCACAGCGCTCAGGCAGACCATAAGCGCCGTGAATTGCACGAGGCCCGCGAGCGTTGCTGGAATGAAAATCACCGCTGGTGGGACGAAGACGAACACCGGTGGCATACCGAGCGCGACTGGAACGAACACGACCATGATCGCGACTAAATCGTGCCGTCTAAAACTCACTCGGGTGCCCCATTTCTCGCGCCGTTTGCGAGAAGTGGGGCTTTTCATTTCCGGGAGGCTTGCCCGCACGCCGTTCCAGATGAGGCTGCCCCACTCGGGCCACTCCCCAGACGCAAGTCCATTTTTCTTTTGCGAAGCGATGAAGAGTGGCGTCACGGAAAGCATCAGAAATCCGGCCTCGTTCTCTGATCCGTACCCTGTGTCCCTCTGTGACCCCTGTGTTAAAGGTTTTTCTCAGATGACATCTCGACTCTCGCCTCAGGGAGCATCCTCCTCGGCGCTGCTATAATGAAGAATTGCGCTCATGTCCACGAAACGTCTGATTCGTTCCACCACAGTTTTATCCATCCGCCGCAACGGCAGCGTGGTTCTGGCCGGCGATGGACAAGTCACGCTCGGCGAATCCGTCATCAAACACACCGCCAAAAAAATACGCCGCCTCTATAACGATAAAATTCTCGCGGGATTCGCCGGCTCGACCGCCGACGCGTTCACTCTCTTCAGCCGCTTTGAATCGAAGCTCGAGCAATACCACGGCAACCTCGGACGCGGCGCCGTCGAGCTCGCCAAAGATTGGCGCACCGATAAATATCTGCGGCACCTCGAAGCGCTGTTGTTAGTAAGCGACAAAGAACAAACATTCTTACTGAGCGGACAAGGCGACGTGATCGAACCGGACGGCGGCGTCGCAGCCATCGGCAGCGGAGGCCCCTACGCCCAAGCCGCCGCGCAAGCCCTGGCGCAACACACGCAACTCACCGCCCGCCAGATCGCCGAAGAAGCCATGAAGATCGCCGGTAAGATGTGCATCTATACAAATGATGCAGTAACGATTGAGGAACTGTAAGAAACGTCGTTAGTCGTCGGCTCACACCCGGACGGAGAACGATCAACGACCAACGACCAACAACTGAATTTATGGCCATCTACTTACCCAGCAGCGCCGAAGAAGAACAACTCGCCCTCGACGAACTCACTCCCCGCGAGATCGTCGTCGAACTCGACAAACACGTCATCGGGCAGAAGGACGCGAAGCGCGCCGTCGCCATCGCCCTGCGCAACCGCACCCGCCGTCAGAAACTAACCCCCGACCTGGCCGAAGAAATCATCCCCAAAAACATAATCATGATAGGGCCGACGGGGGTGGGAAAGACGGAGATTGCGCGGAGGCTGGCGAAGCTGGCGAATTCTCCGTTCTTGAAGGTGGAGGCTTCGAAGTTTACGGAAGTTGGATA
>DATNMU010000154.1:0-4265 GCA_035602195.1 Candidatus Acidiferrum sp. | reverse complement strand
CTCCGAGATGCTGGATTACGTTGTCGATGAAGGCGTGCAAATCCACGGCGGCTATGGCTACCATCAAGATTATGCGGTGGAACGGGCTTACCGTGATTCGCGAATCAACCGGATCTTCGAAGGTACCAACGAAATCAACCGCCTTCTCATAACCGGAATGCTGCTGAAACGCGCTGCCCGTGGGCAATTGGGGCTTATCCCGGCGGTTCAAGCGGTACTGAACGAGACCGTGAAAGAGACAACCGGCTCTGCGAGTGCTGATGAAGAAGCGCGCCTTGTACGCAGTGCGAAAACAATTGCATTGTTCATGATCGGGATTGCCTATCAAAAATACGCGGCCGAGTTGGAAAAACAGCAAGAGATCGTGATGAACATTTCCGACATCGTCATGGAAGTTTTCGCGATGGAGTCGAGCTTGCTTCGAAGTCGCAAGCTCGCAGTCTCGGGCAAAGGGGCCAATGCCGCCAACATGTGCGCCGTGTTTCTGCGCGAGGCCATGGATCGAGTAGAAGTCTCGGCGCGAAATGTCATCGGCGCCTGCTCGGCTGGCCACGCCCTGCGGGAAAATATGGCGACTCTACGCGGCTTTGCCAACTACGATCCGCTCGATGGGGTTGCACTGCGGCGCAATATTGCCGGCCGACTTCTGGCCGCTGCGCGCTACACAGTCTGACAGTGACTCGTCCTCTGCTATGGCTGCTGCTACCCAGGTAAACCGCCAATGGCGGCTCAAATCGCGGCCCACGGGGCTGATTAAAGCTGACAACTTCGAGCTTGTGTCCCAACCCATGCCGGTGCCTGAGGAGGCCCAGCTTCTGATTCGCAGCGTATATCTCTCGCTCGATCCAGCGATGCGGGGGTGGCTGATTGACCGTCCGTCCTACGTTCCGCCCGTGCAGATTGGCGAAATCATGCGCGGCTTGGCTATCGGAATAGTGGAGAAATCAAATCATCCAAAATTTGCCGCCGGTGACCGAGTGCAAGGGATGTTCGGCTGGCAAGAATATCTGCTTTCCAATGGTGAAGCTGTGACGAAGTTGCCGGAGAGCGAACTTCCATTTTCGTCTTACCTCGGACTGTTTGGACTGGCTGGGTTAACCGCATACGGTGGACTTCTGGAAGTGGGGCAGCCCAAGGCCGGCGAAACTCTCCTGATCTCCGGAAGAGACGGAGTGCCGCTATCGGCGATCGTTTGAGGCTACGGATCCGCCAGCGACAGCATAGCCAGTGGTGAATTTAGACCGCCGCAACTCCGTGTGTGCAATCGACATCCAACGAGGTATATGGCAAGAGAGACCACCGTGTTATCTCTGAATCCTGACAGGAAAGCGCTGCTGGGCTACGAATCCGCGCTTCGGCAAAATGGTTTCGAGATCATATCTGTCGACTCTCCATTGGACGCGCGTTTCGAGATTGAAATGGGGCGATGCGGTGTTTTTATGTCCAGCTATGTGACACCACTTGCGATCTATCGAGATCTGGCATCTCTATTCAGGCGCTACTGCCCAAATGGCCATGTTATTTTCTTAGCCCAGCGCCCGCATGACCGAATCCCGGACGCCGACGTGTTGCTTTCGGAGGGGGATGAACCAAGTCTTCTGGTACAGAAGCTTCGCGACGCATCCGGCGAAAGGGAGTTGCCGCTTAACCAGCCGCACGAATCGTCATTGTAGCCTGCTCAAATATTGGAATTGTCGCCTCTACGAGAGTGCCTGGCTCCGCTCGGGAAACTCTCAATTCGCCGTTGAGTTGTTTCACGCGCTCCTTCATTCCGCTGATCCCGACTCCCGGCGGTGGCAATATTAAGTCGCTGCCATCACCGATCCCTTTACCGAAATCGCGAATTCTGACTCTAACCGTCTCCACTCCCTGATCGATTTCGATGCGAGCATCCTCGCTTCCAGAATGCCGGTAAACATTCGTCAGGGATTCCTGGATGATTCGGAAGATGGCAGTTTCCAGCTCGCCAGGCAGGCGCGGGAATACGGCCGGCTTGTAATCAAAAATGATGCGCATCTTGCTGCGCTTTTGCAGTCCGTCAATGTACCAATGCAGGGCAGGTAATAGGCCGGATTCATCGAGCAGTGGCGGGTGGAGCAGATAAGAAATATTGCGAACCTTGAGCAAAGCCTCGTTGGTAAATTCAATCGATTTCGACAGGCTTACGTTCTCGTCGGTCTGTTTCGCCTCCAGTTCCAATTTGAGGGCAACCAGATGCTGCGAAAGATCGTCATGGAGCGTGCGCGCCAGTCTGCGCCTCTCTTCGTCCCCAACCCGCATCAGCTCAGTCGAGAGTTTCTGCAATTCCAAAGTGCGAAGTTCGATTTGACGTCGCGACTCCAGCAGTTGTGTCACGCGCGCACGCAGCTCCGTATTCAGTCGACGGCTTCGTTCTTCGAGCGCTTTACGTTCTGTCAGGTCACGGGTGACCTTCGAGAACCCGCGCAATTCTCCGGTTTCGTCTCGAAGCGCGGTGATGACTACGTTGGCCCAGAAGGTTGAACCGTCTTTTCTTACGCGCAAGCCCTCATCGACATACCGCCCCTCTTTGGCAGCAATCTCCAACTCGCGATCAGGCCATTTGCTTTCTATCGCTTCTGCGGGATAAAACCGGGAGAAATGCTGGCCAATAATCTCGCGAGCTTTATAACCTTTAATCCTTTCGGCCCCCTGATTCCAGGTAGAAACCCTACCGGAGGGGTCCAGCAAGAAAATCGCATAGTCTTTGACACTTTCAACTAGCAGGCGAAAAACTTCATCGCTCTGCTGAAGACGGTCTTCGGCGTGTTTTCTTGCCTCGGTTTCCTGCGACACTAGCGCTAACGGTTGGTATGGTTTGGCCACGCTTTGGTTATTATTCCCGTCTAGGTGCGCGGGCCGGAGGCGGCACGCGCCTGCTCCCTTTGAGAACACTCATTGTCGCTGGTGGAGCCTAAGCCGGTGAATACAGGAAATACCGTAAGGTTCTCTACAGGAGCGGCCCTAGTTCGGAGTATTGCGCGGATGGGATGCAGCCGTTCAAAGCACCCACGATCCCGGAGCACCGGCAGCCATCGTGCTACTAATGATTGCACAGCAACCGATTCCGAGCCTTTTCTGATTCGTTTCGCATAGCATTCTTCGTGAACGGCCTTGCCGTGTTTGTCGGCACAGAGGTCTGCGCTCAGATCAACAGGTTTGTTGCACAATTTGCAGTGGATTTCCGGGAAAGTGTGACCAACCATAAATACCTCCTGTGGACGGTCCCAAGTAATGTAACTAAAGTGCTAGGGGCAATGCTGTTCAATACAGCTCATAATGTGCGCAAGCGTACATTGCGCTAGAATTGCCCCGAGTTTGCCATGCCTCTTACACCCGAAGAAATGGCCCAGAATCAAGGAAGAGATTGAGCGGCTAGAAAAGCTGCAACGAATGCACTGATAGTGGCATTCGGGAGCGGATCGACGCTTGGATTAAGGCAGAAAAAAAGAAGCTGGAATCCGACCGATCAAAACCTTAGGCAGGATCGACGATTTAGATCGGTACCCCGCAAAAAGGAAGTAGCCAAAAGAGCAATATTGCACAGTTCTGTTTTGGGACTAAGCGTAACGTGGAAAAATGATTTCCCAGAATCTGCACTCCGCCATAGACAATTTGTTCGACACAGTAAGCTCTGAGCCTCCTCAAGGACGTTGCTTCAAATGTGGGTCGAAAATGATGCACTTGGACGCTACCTTTTTCTCGCCTGGACCAAGCGGAAAAATTTGGACTGTTCCCTTGCCAGCGTGTCCGAAGTGCGACCTCAAGAACGATACTGCTAAGTTCGTTTTTCCCGTGGCCTGCTAGTCCTCTCCAGGAGTAGCCAGCGACTCAACCTGCTCCAACTTCTCCAGCGCTCTTTGCAGCGACAGAAGTTCGCCTTGGATTCGTTCCAATTCATCGATTGCCTCGCCGATCGTCTTGGTTGATTTATCAGCGCGCGTCATGATGAGGGAAGCCTAGGCTTGCAAGCTCACGCTGTCAATCCGCTAGCGCTCATATCGTCAGCCTAATATTGCGCATAGGCGCACTCACTCCGCGGAACTGGAACCCGCTACCTCATTGAGAAATTGGTCGGGGCGATAGGATTTGAACCTACGACCCCCTGCGCCCAAGGCAGGTGCGCTACCAGGCTGCGCTACGCCCCGACATGACTAGCAGAATTGATTCTAAAGTACTTTCCGACTTTATGACCACTGCGAATCGCGATTTCTGGCCTCGACCGTGCCAAACCGTGCAAAAATCGC
>DATNMU010000153.1:0-4910 GCA_035602195.1 Candidatus Acidiferrum sp. | reverse complement strand
GCGCTCAGGATCGCGCAGCCAGGCGACCCATTCTTCCGTATCCACGACCGGCAAGGTATTTGGCATCGTGCACACTGAGGTGAAACCTCCGGCAGCGGCGGCGGCGGTTCCCGTAGCGATGGTTTCTTTATAGCTTTGCCCCGGCTCGCGCAGGTGAACGTGGAGATCAATAAACCCCGGGGCGACGATCAATCCCCGCGCGTCAATCTTCTCATCGGCCCCACCACGCACTTTGTTCGGGAGCGCGATCTCGGCCACGCGGCCATCGCGCAGAAGAACGTCCATCGCCGCGTTGATCTTCCCCGCCGGGTCGATCAGGTAGCCGCCTTTGATCAGCAGGCTGGCGGTTACGCGTTTCTGGTTTTTGGCATTCAGCATTCAGCAGTCAGTCTTCTGATCCTGCGCTCTGTTCTTGTTCGAAGATATATCCGTACTGATCCGTGAAAATCCGCGGCTCACTTCGCCTTGCCTAGCGCCCGCGCCAAAATCGCCATCCGCGTCGGTACGCCATTGTGCACCTCATCCAGGATCACCGACTGCGGCCCGTCCGCCACCTCGGCGGTCAACTCAAGCCCACGAATAATCGGTCCGGGATGCATCACTATCGCGTCGCGCTTCGCCAGCTTAAGCCGCGCCCCCGTCATCTGGTATCGCGCGATGTAGTCCTGCAAGCTGATCTTCTGCCCGGCCAGCCGCTCCGTTTGCAGCCGCAATAACATAATCACATCTGTGCCCCGCAACGCGTCTTCAATATGGCGAGTCACGCGCAGACCGGGCGCCAGCATGGCCGATACTTCCGGCACGAACTCCGGCGGACCACAAAGCGTGATCTTCACGCCGAACCGCGTCAGCAGATGGCAATTCGAACGAGTCACGCGGCTGTGGAAGATATCTCCGATGATCGCCACCTGCAGGCCTTTGAATGACTTTTTGTGTTTCAGAATAGTGAAGGCATCGAGCAGCGCTTGCGAAGGATGCTCGTGCATCCCGTCGCCGGCATTGATGACCGGAATATCGAGATGCTTTGCCATCAAATGCGGCGCGCCGGCTGCGGGATGGCGAATCACGATCACGTCGGCGCCCACCGCTCGCAACGTGTAACCCGTATCGAGTAAGGATTCGCCTTTCTCAATACTCGATCCCGAAGACTGCACCAGCGTAGTGATTGCGCCCAGCGATTTGGCGGCGATTTCGAACGAGGAGCGGGTGCGCGTGGAGGCCTCGTAAAACAACAGTACAACGCGCTTGTTGCGCAATAGAGGGCGCGCCTTTTGCGGATTCATGCGCCGGGCCAGCTTCAGCAGCCCGAGGATTTCCTTATCCTCAAGATGCTCGATGCCGAGCAGTGAACCGCGCGCCGGTTTGTTCATGGCGTAAGAATGCAAACCGTGAATCATACGCGGGCGGCGCGACTCCCGGCAAGGCTAAGACGAAGCGGCACGCTCTCAGCAATCGATGGGGTGAGGCTACGGTCGATTACGCCGTCCCGCAATAGCCGCACTCACCGCTCCACCGACGGCGCCGAGAACAACGAAGGCAGCCAGTCCGAATGCCAGGGAGGCAATCAGTATGAACGCGAAACCGTCGGGAGATTTTACGAAGTCCAGAAAGGGTGCGACTTCCGGGCTGGGATAACGCACGGCGGCCTGCTGGATCTTGTCCAGCATTTCGCTTCGTATCTCCCCACCTTTGTGAAGAACTACAACCGCCAACGCTTCAAAAATCGTCGACATGGCGAAAAGCAGAAGACCACTAAGCGCACCGAGCCTCGCTGCCACGGCCGGTCGAATCGAACTTACTGGGCTGCGGCGCTGCGAAAAATTGGTGGCCAGAAATCCTGCTCCTAGCGCGGCGATAAATGGATTTAAGCCCAGGAACATCAGTACGACCGCAACCGCGGCCGCCAGCGCGCATGGCCGGATGGCGCGAATCCAGTTTGCGGAAGTTGAACTCAACGGAACGTCGGGGAAGCCGGGCGCCGGTTCGTGGATGACAGACGGCGAAGTGTCGCCCGCTTCGGCGAGCTCAACCGGAACCTCAGCAACGGACACCCGAATCTGCGGCGCTCCGCATTGCGAACAGAAAGCCTTCCCGTCTTCGATGCTGTGCCCGCACTTGTGGCAGGGATGGTCCATGGCAGGGTAGTGACAGGTTAAGTTGAAAGTATCGCATGACCGGTAGGCAAGCAGCCGATGGCCAGCCTATCGCCTGCTGAGGATTTCCTTCAAATGTCACCTTGCTTGCCACGAGTGTGAACGTACACCAGGGCGAAGGTCGATCCGCTGTGGCCTTCTTGCGGCTCAACGGCGACCACGTGCTGGTTGTTTTCTGTACCAACCTTTAACTCGATGACCGGACCCGTATTGTCGCCTTCACACTTTAATTCTTTCGAACGCGTGTCAGAATCGTCCTTGTCGCTGAACTCAGCGTGGGCATCGCCGCCGTGCTCGCGAGTGTGGCACTCGATCACCTTGCCATATTTCTTCAGGCGTTCCCGGTAATAGGAAATAACTTTGCCCGGCTCGTCGTCAGTATCGTATTTCGCAATCACCAGCTTCACGCCGAAGGCTTCGGTGAGAACGCCGAGATTGACAGCATCGCTGTTCTCTTTGTCGTGATGCACCCGCGCGCCCGGATATAGTGGAAGGCCTGCTTTCCGCGCGTCCGCGTCATTGCCCATGTGCAAGTCGCCGAGCGAACTGCGCACGTCGACACCCTTGTCCTTATCGGCATCGGTTTTCTGGAACTGAGCGGCCGAGGTCTGACTCGCGAGTACAAGGCCGAACGCTATTACGAGAATTGGCCGGAACATAATTTTCTCCACGAACAACGCACTAAATGGCACCCGGGACTGCACAGCGAACTTTAGATGTCGCTATCCTTGCCATGAGTCCGCACATACACCAGCGAGAAGCTGGAGCCTCTTGCGGTGGGTTCGACCGCCACGATGTGCTGATCGTTCTTCCTGCCTGCTTTGAGTTCGATATTGGCGCCGTGACTCTCATCGCACGACAAATCATTCGAGGCATCCCTGGACCCGGACGATCCGATTTTTACATCGCCGTTGAAGTTGAACTTGCCAGAGCTGTGGCACTCAAGAACATTGCCATATTTTTTCAACTGATCTTTGTAAAAAGATAAAACTTTGGCGGGCGCGTCGTCCGTTTGATATTGCAGCGCGACGACCTTGATGCCGAGACCGAAGCCGGAGATATTCACGTTGGCGCCCTTGTCGCCGCCGTCGGAATCTTTCTGCTTCAGCTGCGCGCCAGGATAAACCGCCAGCCCCACATCGGAAGCATCGGCCTCTTTGCTGACGTGAATTCCTCCGATGATGGTGTTGATGTCGACTTGCTTGTCCTGGCCGTTCGGCTCTTTCTTCACGTTGACGCTGCACCCGGGCAGAATCAGCAATGCCGCGAAGCTCCCCGTGACGGTCGCGATCATGAATGCAGACAGCTTATTGTTGACCATGTTCAAAACCTCCACGAGCCATTTGAGCCGGCCGCTCGATTCCAGCTCCCCGCTTGGCAATATTGGGAATGGTCACAGGAAGATGCCCACGAATGGCGATTTCCCCGAACAGCGCTTTGACCGCGCCGACCTCTGAAACCGAAGCGTTGGAAAAAGTGCACATATAATTTTGAACTCGCGGAAAATCCGCCGCCAGGTATGGATTGCCCATGGCGACCACCACAGTTTTTGCAGCCGCACGGTCCAGCACCTGTTGCAGCAGAGTTCCAGTTGCGTCAGCCATTGCGACCGTGTTGCCGATTTTGCCCGCGCTCGGAACCACATAAACGGCAGCCACTACAGTCTTGGCCTCGTCCACCGCTTTCAGCACCTCGCCGCTCATTCCTGCTGCGAAGCGCGGATCCAAAAACATCACCCGCGCGTCGGGAATTCGACCGCGAAATTCGCGAACGAAAGCACGGCCGGATTCAGACCGCACGTCATCGGAAAAAATCACAGCCAGCACCTGGTTGTGTATCTCCTCTTGTGTTGTATACGGAAGTCCGGCCTTCGGAGTTCCCTTGTTTTTCAGCGGCAGAACTTTGCCATTTTCGCGCACCAGTGTAATCGCGTCGTCGGCCGCCTGCTGGCCAAAAGCCAGATTCGCCGGCTTGCCCACCGCGCTCGCCAGATTCCTCACATCCACCAGACGGGCGCGCTGCAAATCCAACGACGCTTTGGCTTGCAGAATTTTACGTACGGAGCGGTCGAGCCGATCGCTGGAAATCTCACCCGATCGCACCGCCTGTAACATGGCGTTGTACGAGGCCGGAAAGTCAGCGGGAATCAGCAAGAGATCGTTTCCCGCCTTGAAAGCCTCGACTGCGGCGCGGCCAATATTGTTGGCGAAGAGATGGGTCAGCCCAGCCATGTCGAGCGCATCGGTGACGATGATTCCTTTGAAACCGAGTTGCTTTCGCAGCAGATCGGAAACAATCTCGGGCGAAATCGTCGCCACGTGATTGGGATCGGGGTCGAGCGCAGGCACGGTAACATGCGCCACCATCACGGAATCCACACCCGCCGCGATCGCTTGCCGAAACGGCGGCAGTTCGATCGAGTCGAGGTGGGCGCGATCAACATTGACGCTGGCGACGCCGAGATGAGAGTCGGTCGCCGTGTCTCCGTGGCCGGGAAAATGTTTGACCGTAGTCAGCATCCCCCCTTCGTGCGCGCCCTTGATATACGCCGCGACCAGGTCGCCGACCTGCTTCGGATCTTCTCCGAAGGAGCGCGTATTGATGATGGGATTCACCGGGTTCGAGTTAACGTCGGCGTCGGGGAAAAAATTCCAGTGAACACCAATGGCGCGCGCCTCTTCGGCCGTAATGCGCCCGAACGCCTCGGCATCTTCGGCTTTGCCATCCCCGCCGAAAGCCATGGCGTGTGGAAAGACA
>DATNMU010000152.1:0-11894 GCA_035602195.1 Candidatus Acidiferrum sp. | reverse complement strand
ATTCGAAGGCAAAGACGTGCAGATGGCCTACTTCACCGGCCTCGAAGTTTCGCATGAACCCGGGCAGTGGGCGGTTTGGGCCGGCGCGGTCCTCATGGGCATTGGCTTGACCGTAGTCTTCTATTTCGTGCATACGCGAATGTGGGTCGTGCCAGTGCGCGATGCGAGTGGCCAACTCCAGCTTTGGATCGGCGGAATCGCGAACAAGAACAAGGATGCGTTCGAGCAGCGTTTCAACGATCTCGTAGAGCAAATCGAATCGGAACTAAAAGTTTCAGTGCGAACAGGCGCTGCGGCATCCGCGGCGGTACTCACCGGAAAGTAAGTCCGGCAACGGAGGATGGTTTATGGCGCGAGTGGCAAAAATCGAACAGCAACCAGTACCCACCGGGACAGCTTTAGTGGTCGCAGTTGGCTTGGGAGTTGCGTTTCTGCTGTTCATGGCGTTTCTAAATGTGGTCAAGAGCGGCAACCTGCTCAACGACTCCAACTTACTTTACGCGGCACTGATTTTCTATTCCGGCGCGGGAACGCTTTATCTGGGATTCGGCATCACCGGCACTCCTGCATACATTCGTTTCGCCTCTTTGGCGACCTGGGCGGGATTGATCGCCAACACTGGCGCCGTGGCTCATCGGTGGATCGAAGCAGGGCACCCGCCCTTCGCCAGCATCTACGAAATGCTGCTCATGTTCGTGTGGACGCTTGCCGTGCTGACGTTGATCGCAGAAAAGAAATTTGACGTGAAAGTGATCGGCACAGTCACCATGCCGGTGGCGATTGTCGGCGTCGTGCTCATGCAGTTGCTGCGCACCGAGGTTCGTCCGCTGGTTCCGGCTCTGCAGTCCACATGGCTGCATGTTCATGTCACGCTGGCCATGCTGGCCTATGCCGCATGCGCACTGAGTTTCGCTCTGGCCATGATGTTTCTGATCCAGGACAAAACGAAAACGGAAACATTTCTGGCTGCCACCAGCCTCTTCGGCGTTGCAACTTATGCGGGCGTGCTGACTCGCTTCGAAAAATGGGGCGGTCTCAGCGTCGTTGCCTGGAATCCGCAAGAGAAATCGGAAGTATTTCTCTCCAAGAGCGTGCGCCTTTTCGTCGTGATTCCCGATCTCGGTTGGCTGCTGCTTCTGGTGTTGGCCGCCGTCGCTGCTCCGTTCGTTCTTTACTTGATCTGGCGGAAGACGCAAAATCAAGAATTCCTCGACACGGCCAATCGCGCCGTATTCCTAAGCATCCTGCTCCAGGTTCTTGCCCTCATCTTCTTTATCCTGCGCGCTCGCGACGGCCACTACGCTTCCCTCGACGCTGATGGCTTGTTCCCCACTACGCTGGCCGCCAGCCCATTCATTCTCTCCGGCCTCATAGGCGGAATTTTTGTCTCCCTGTTATATCTGTTACTGCTGTGGCGGCGCGAGGAACTGGAGCGCATGTTGCCCAGCGCCGACCAACTCGACCGCATCACCTACAAGACCATCGCGATCGCATTTCCTTTACTCACCCTGATGATCGCGGCGGGCGCCTACTGGGCTAATCGCACCTGGGGATCTTATTGGAGCTGGGACCCCAAAGAAACCTGGGCTGCGATTACCTGGTTGGTGTACGCGGGCTACCTGCACATGCGCATCACTCGAGGATGGAGAGGCCGCCGCGCCGCCTACTTTGCCATCCTCGGCTTCGCTGTCGTCATGTTCACGTTCTTCGGCGTTACCTACTTGCTGCCAGGACTACACGCTTATGCCTAGCCGCGTAGAGTTCGCGGCAAAAGCAGCGCCGGCCGGCAGGAAAGCTCCTGTCATCCGGAATGAGGACTTCCGCATGGGTTCAGTGCGCGTCAATTGGCAGCTCAAAGCAATCTTGCCGGTCGGCTTTGTGCTCCTGGCCGGGTTGCTGCTCTTCACCCTTGCCACGGTCTCTTTGCGCGACCCCGAGCGCCACGCAGTGCTGATCGTCGCGGGCGCGGGCGCGGTAGCCATCTGCGCCGTCTCCATGCTCGTGCTGGCATATCTGATTCAGCGCCCCATGGTCGAACTGCAGGAAAAAATGGCGCAGGTCAGCGAAGGTGACCTCAACGTCGCCGTCAGCTTCTCCCGCCGCAACGATGAAATCGGCGACCTCGGCCGCAACTTCAATCACATGATGCAGCAGCTTCGCGAGAGCCGCGACGAAATCGATCGCCTGCATCGCACCCAAATGTCGCGCGCCGAACATCTGGCCACCCTCGGCGAACTGGCCGCGGGCCTGGCTCACGAAATTCGCAACCCGCTGGCCGGAATCGCCGGCGTCATCGAGATTGTCGCCCGCGATCTTCCCTCTACCAGTCCCGCGCGCGCGGTGATTAAAGATGTTCGCCAGGAAATCTCGCAGATTAATCGCATTGTCACCGATCTTCTCGAAACCGCCCGCCCTCACCCTCCGCAGATTCGACTGAGCAATCTGAACACGACGGTGGAACATGCGGTGATGCTGGCTCGTCAGCAAGTACTCTCAAAGCCGATCAAGATTGAACTGTATAAGGCGCCCGACTTGCCGGAAGCCGAGCACGACAGCGATCAAATCCACCAGGTACTTCTGAATCTGCTCTTGAACGCGGTGCAGGCGGTGGAGGGAACAGGCACGATCCGAGTGGAGATCGGTTCGCTGGACGATTGCGCCCGCGTGGTTGTGACTGACAGTGGCCGCGGTATACCCGCACAGCACATCTCCAACATTTTCCGCCCTTTCTATACTACCAAAGGCAATGGCACCGGTCTTGGACTGTCACTCGCGCGCCGCATCGTCGAAGAACATCACGGCCGCATCGAAGTCAGCAGTACCGTAGGAAAAGGCAGCGAGTTCACTGTGCTGCTGCCCTTTCACACGCACCCCATCAGCACCGCCGCTGATTAGCGGGCGAATAGATTTGTATTAGCGAGTACGACTCGCACCAAGGCATGCCTTCAGAGCCTGCCCTGAGCTCAGCCGAAGGGCATGCCGCAAAGGCGCCGTTTCAGCGCCTTCAGGCGCTGCGGTCCCGTTGGCCTCAAGCACCAATTTCCCTCCATTCGTAGTAAATTAAACTCCAATGCCTGCTGAAAAAATCATGGTGGTCGACGACGAACGCCTCGTCCGCTGGTCGCTCCGCCAGAAGTGCGAGGAGTGGGGCTACCGCGTCATCGAGGCCGATTCTGGCATCCCGGCGCTTAAACTCGCACAGCAGGAAACACCCGACCTCGTCCTGCTCGACGTCCGCATGCCCGACCTCACCGGCATCGAAGTACTCGACCAACTCAAGAAAAACGGCGACGCCCGCGCCGTCATCATGATCACTGCCGATCCCCAACTCGACGATGTCAAAGCCGCGCTCAAACTCGGAGCTTATGACTTCGTGGGCAAGCCCATTGATTTCGACGAACTTCACGTCACCATCAAGAATGCCCTGGAAGCCACTAGCCTGCGCACCGAAGTCCAAACGCTGCGCAGCGAGGTGCGCCGCGGAGCCGGTTACGACAGCGTGGTGAGTGTCTCCTCCAAAATGACGGAGCTGATGAACTTTGTCCGCAAGGTTGCGGCCAGCGAGGCTACCACCATTCTGATTCAAGGCGAAAGCGGCACCGGCAAAGATCTGATCGCCAAAGCCATCCATTACGAAAGCTCGCGCCAGCAGAAACCTTTCGTCGCTATCAATTGCTCAGCCATCCCCGAAACCCTCATGGAAGCTGAACTTTTTGGTCACGAAAAAGGCGCATTCACCGACGCCAAGACAATGAAGAAGGGACTGTTTGAAGCCGCCGATGGCGGCACGCTCTTTCTCGACGAGATCGGTGAGTTGTCTCCCTTGTTGCAGGCAAAACTCCTGCGCGTGCTCGAAGATCAGGTGATTCGCCGCGTCGGTGGTATTCGTGACATGCAAGTGGACGTGCGCGTAATTGCTGCCTCCAATCGCGATCTGGAAAAAGCCGTCCGCGAAAATGAATTTCGCCAGGACCTTTATTACCGCCTCGCTATCATCGCCATCTTCATTCCGCCGCTGCGCGACCGAAAAGAAGACATCATGCCTCTGGTCGATTTTTTCATCGACCGCTACAACCGCAGATTCAAGAAGTCGATTCGCGGCATCACCGAAGAAACGCGCCGCCTTCTCGCAACTCACAATTGGCCGGGCAACGTTCGCGAGTTGAAAAACACCATCGAGCGCGGAATGATTTTGGAAGAAGAACCGCTGCTGCGTCCGCTGTACCTGCCGTTTTCCGTCGGAGAATCCGGTGGTCGCACCGTCTTCGAACGCACATCGTCCGCCGACGGCGGACAGGCCTTGCCCAACGGCCGCACCCTGCCCCGTCTTTATATTCCGGAAGGCGGCACGTCTCTCGAAGAAGTGGAGCACGCTATGGTCGAGCTAGCCATGCGGCAGGCTAACGGTAACCAGACTCACGCCGCCAAGTTGCTCGATATCAGTCGCGACGCTCTGCGCTACAAGCTCAAGAAATTCGGCCTGATCCGCGGAGATGAAGAAGGCGCCCCAGCCAACCTCGCCGAAGATCAACTGTAGCTCGCCGCCCGCCCTGGTGGGCTTTGTCTCGGCGAACGATGGGATTATCATGAGTCATCCCTGTCGACGGAATCCACTTGGGGAAGGGGCAACAAACACAAAAGATGCTAACGCGTGAAAACCCGCCGGCACACGACCTGGGATCCCTGCGCATCCACGAAGGTCAGCGCAAGAGCGGCAGAGTGGGAAAAGGTCTCGCCATTTTCTTTGGAAGTATCATCATCCTCGCCGGCGCCGGGGCCGGCGTTTATGGCCTATTAGGATCGAAACCGAAGGTTGAAGTAGTTGTGGCGAAGAGAGCCGTCGGCCCGGCAAGCCGCGAAGCATTGCTCAACGCCACGGGATACGTTACTCCACGCCAGCGAGCCACCATCGCCGCCAAAATCACCGGCCGCGTCACAGGCGTTTTCTTTGACGAAGGCACGCACGTGAACCAGGGCCAACTGCTGGCCACTCTCGATGACGCCGACGCCAAGCGGGCTCTCGAGAGCGCAAAAGCCGACCGCGACTCCTCGAAAGCGGCAATCGCCGATTACGAGGTCCAACTGAAGAATGCTCGAATCCTGCTGTACCGCACCGGCGAACTCCAAAAAGCAGGAGTGCAACCGCAAGAGCAATTAGACAATGCGCGCACATCTGTAGATAGTCTCGAGGCCAAAATTAATCTGGCCAAGGCGCAAGCCAATGGGGCCGAAGCCCGCATCGCCGAGGCCCAGCAAGCCGTAGACAATTGCACCATCCGCGCACCCTTCGACGGCATCGTCGTCTCCAAGGACGCACAAGTGGGTGAGATGGTTTCTCCCATCTCCGCTGGCGGCGGCTTCACGCGCACTGGCATTGCCACCGTGGTGAACATGGCTTCCAATGAAATCGAGGTCGACGTGAACGAAGCCTACATCACGCGAGTGAAACCCGGCCAGCAGGTGACGGCAATTCTCGACGCATATCCGGAGTGGGAGATTCCGAGCCGCGTTCGCACCATCATTCCCAGCGCGGATCGCCAAAAGGCTACAGTGAAAGTGCGCGTTTCATTTCTGAAACTCGACCCGCGCATCTTGCCCGACATGGGAATCAAGGTGACGTTCCTCGGGGATGAACCGTCTAAAAAAGATGCGACATCCGCGCCGTCGATTCTGATACCGCAAAATGCAATTCACGACGATGGCGGCAAGAAAGTCGTCTACCTTATTAAAGAAGATAAAGCAGAGCGCCGCGCGGTTACACTCGGAGGCAATCGCGGCAGCGACACCGAAGTGCTCGCTGGCGTTGCGGTGGGCGACACTGTAATCGTAAATGGCCCGGCCGATCTCCGCGACGGCCAGAACGTTCAGATCAAGAAATAATTAAGGGAGCAGTTTCTATGGTTCAAGTAGATGGCTCGGGGAAATCGGACAGCCAGATACAGGTCCGCGGGCTCGATAAGACCTACCGCCGCGGAGGCGAAGAAATCCACGTATTGCAAGGTTTGAATCTCGACGTGGAGAAGGGCGATTTCGTCGCTTTCATGGGGCCCAGCGGCTCTGGCAAAACCACTCTCTTGAATTTGCTCGGCGGCCTCGACGTTCCCACGCGCGGCAGCATCACCGTGGCCGGTGATGAAATCACCCACATGTCGGCCAGCAAGCTGACCTCCTGGCGGGCGCGGCATGTCGGCTTCATCTTCCAGATGTACAACTTAATTCCGGTGCTCACGGCCTTTCAGAATGTTGAGTTGCCGCTGCTGCTCACCAGTCTCTCCAGAGCAGAACGCCGCAAGCATGTGGAGACCGCGCTCGGCATCGTCGGCCTGACGGAACGGATGAACCACTATCCGCGCCAACTCTCAGGCGGACAAGAACAAAGAGTAGCGATTGCGCGCGCTATAGTCGCTGATCCAACCTTCCTGCTCTGCGACGAACCTACCGGCGACCTCGACCGCAAGAGCGCCGATGACATCATGGATCTGATCCACCGTCTCGTGCAGGAACACAACAAGACCGTCTTGATGGTGACGCACGACCCCTTGGTTGCGAAGCGCGCCGACCTCACCCTGCACCTTGAAAAAGGCGTTCTCGTCGAGTCTGGCGAATCGCAAGAAGTCCCAGCCGGAGGCGCGGCATGAAATTCCGCGGATTAATTTTCGCGAACCTCTTTCGCAAAAAGCTTCGACTGATTCTCACCGTCGGCTCGTTCGCCGTTGCGCTCTTTCTTTTTGCGTTCCTCGCTGTCGTTCGCGGAGCTTTCAATCGCGGCGCCGATATCGCGGGAGCGGATCGTCTGGTCACGATCAACCGCGTATCGATCATTCAACCGCTGCCGCTGGCCTATCGCGACAAAATTCAGCGCATACCGGGAGTCAAGGCCGTCACTCACAACAATTGGTTTGGCGGCGTCTATCAGGACGAAAAAAACTTTTTCCCGCAATTCGTCATCGACGTTGAAAATCAGCGCAAGGTCATTCCCGAGCTCGTCGTTCCCGATGATCAGTGGCAGAACTTTGTAAAAGATCGCCAGGGCGCCATTGCAGGTGAAAAGACCGCCAAACGTTTCGGCTGGAAAATCGGCGATCGCATTCCCATCAAGAACGTCGCCTACGGAGTTTCTGGAACCTGGGAGTTTAATCTGGACGGCATCTACCACAGCGAGCGTCCAGGCGGCGATGAAAGCCAGTTCTGGTTACAGTGGGACTATTTCGAAGAGCGTATGCCAGCAACATTCAAAGGCAACACCGGTTGGTATGTCGTGAAACTCGACAGCCCGGACAATGCCGCGAGCGTCGCCAAAGCCATTGACGAGATGGCGGCAAACTCCTCTTTTGAAACGAAAACGGACACCGAATCCGCATTCGCCGCTAGCTGGGTCAAACAATTCGGAAATATTCAATTCCTGATCATAACCATCGGCAGCGTGGTGTTCTTCACTCTGCTTCTCGTAACCGGGAACACCATGGCCATCTCGGTGCGCGAGCGCGCCAGCGAACTTGCCGTACTGAAAGCGATCGGCTTCAGTGATCGTTCTGTACTTTTCTTTGTGCTTGCTGAATCCCTTATCATCGCGGCGGTTGGCGGACTTCTCGGTCTCGCTCTGGCCCTTCTGGCAGTTCCCGCTCTGGGTGCGGCTTTGAACGGCCTGCTGCCAACACTCATCTTGTCGCCTTTAATCCTGTCGCTCGGCCTTGCGACCGCTCTGCTGGTTGGACTGGTCAGCGGACTGCTCCCGGGTATCGGCGCCATGCGCATGCGCGTAGTTAACGCGCTGCGGAGGGTTTGAGATGGCTATTCCGTTCGTCTACAACATTCGCAGCGTAAAAGCGCGCTGGACTTCATCCATTGTCGCCGTGCTCGGCATCGCCGGAACCGTCGGCGTATTCGTCGCCATGCTTTCGCTGGCGCGCGGTTTCAAAGCCACGTTAGTCGCGTCCGGCTCTGCCGACAACGCCATCGTCATGCGCGCCGGCGCAACCTCAGAGATGATGAGCGGAATTAAACTGGAAGACGTAAAAATTCTGCAGGACGCTCCTGGCGTAGCCCGCGGCTCCGACGAGCCTCTCGTGACCTCTGAAGTTGTAGTGGTCGCTCCTTTTCCTTTGCGCGATACGGGGACCGATGCAAACGTTCAGGTTCGCGGCGTTTCCGGCAACGTGTTGGACATTCGCAAAAACGTCAAGATCGTTCAGGGTCGAATGTTCCAGCCGGGCCTCGCGGAGTTGATCGTCGGGAAGAACGCAACTACGAGCTACTCGGGTTTGACTGTTGACAACACGGTAAATTTTGGAGGAGGTCACTGGAAGGTGGTCGGCGTCTTCGACGCCGGCGGCAGCGCATTTGATTCCGAAGTGTGGACCGATGCGCGTGTTCTCGACGATGTTTACAAGCGACCCAGCAATATTTTCCAGTCCGCCACCGTGCACCTGAGTTCAGCTGGCGACTACGAGCAGTTCAAGGATGCGGTCACTTCCGATAAGCGCCTCAATCTCGACGTAAGCCGCGAAATTGACTATTACGCCAAACAATCCACTCGCATGACACAAATGATTACTATTCTCGGAGGGCTCGTGGCCTTCGTCATGGCGATTGGCGCGGTTTTTGGCGCGCTTAACACAATGTATTCCGCCGTCGCCGAGCGCGGCCGCGAAATCGCCACCATGCGCGCTCTGGGCTTCGGCGGCGGCGCTGTGGTGTTTTCTTTCTTAGTGGAAGCCCTGCTGATCTCGTTTATCGGAGGCGCAATCGGTTGCATCGCCGTGCTGCCGTTGAACGGCCTCACCACCGGCGCAATGAATTGGCAAACGTTCTCACACCTGGCCTTCGCGTTTCGCATCACGCCACCGCTACTGGTAGCCGGGGTGATCTTCGCGCTGCTCATGGGTCTGCTCGGAGGCTTGCCTCCCGCGATGCGCGCCGCCTGGCGTCCTGTAGCGGTCGCCTTGCGCGAACTGTAAGATGCATTGCTGCTTATGCGAGGACAGCCTGGCCCTGCTTATGTGGGGACGGCCGCTTCCGGCTGTCCAGTCGAGCGAAGCTCGACCAGCTTTCCTCGCCGCGATCGGCACTCCGAACCGAGACCCGCCCCTAGCCCTTCGCGTGCTGCTTGGCCCGGTCGATATACTCCTGCACTTCCTGCTTTTGTGAATAGTTCGGATTAAATTTCAATAACTGTTCCCACGCTTCAACTGCGCCCTTCGGATCCATCTTGCCTTGCCATCGCACCACGCCCAAGTTGAACAGCGTTCCCGGATGATCGGGTCGATATTTCAATGCCTTCTGGAATTCCGCAATAGCTCCGTCGGCGTCACCGGTGTACCACAGCGCCGTCCCTAGATCGGTCAGCACATCTGGATTCGTGGGCTGGCTTTTCAACGCGAGCTGATAGTACTTAACGGCATCTGCATACTGGCGCCCATCATAGTAAAGATTCGCCACCTGCACCAACGAATTGAAATCATCGGGATTCGTTTTCAACGCCGCGAGCAGAGGTACGACCGCCTGATCAACCATCGCTTTCTGCTGTTCCGGAGTGATCTGTGGTTGCTTCGACTGGCCTTGAGAAGGAGCAACTGCGGCGTCTGTCGCCACGGATGGCGAAGCCGATCCACGAAATAAATAGCCCAGCGCCACCCCCAGCACCAAACAAAAAACTGCCAATACGTAGGCCTGCGTGCCGCCCGATGCGGCTTTCGAAGAAGATGCAACTTGCTCTGTTTTAGCCATAGTCTCCTCGTTAAGATATGGTGCCGGCAAGCGCCCGTTCCGGCGTTTGCAGATGGAACAGCCGCTGCAGCGCAGTGGCCATCTGTTCCTGTTCCATCTTCTCTGGAAGTTCCTTGAGTTCACGGGCCAGGGACCCTGCGATCCTCTGCGTCATACGGGACATGACTGCGTTCAACATTTCATCCTGGTCCTGGGTAAACGGCCCGGTCTCTTGTCGGAAGGAATCCAGTTCTTGCCGGCAAATTTCGTCCAGCCGCTGGCGCACTGCGATGATGGTCGGCACTACACGCTCCGCCATCAGCTTGCGGCGGAAGCCTTGCGCCTCGGCCTGCAAAATCTTCTGTGCGTCGGCGGCCGCTGCTGCACGCTCGCCCGCATTGTGGTCGACCACATTTTCAAGATCGTCAAGGTCGTAAAGAAAAACGCCTTTTACTTCGCGCACCGCGGAATTGATGTCGCGCGGCATTGCAATATCCACTATCACCAGCGGCTGATTCTTGCGGTCGCGCACCATGATCTGCGCTTCCTCGCGGCTGAGAATCGTATGCGGACAGGAAGTCGAACTGATGATGATGTCGGCCTGCGCCATATACTGCCAGCGCTGCTCAAACGGGATGGCAACTCCGCCCAGTTTCGCGGCCAGTTCCGTGGCGTGCTCCAACGTCCGATTGATAACGCAGACGGAGCTGGCGCCGTGGTTCAGCAGACCGCGAGCGGAAAGCTCGCTCATCTTCCCCGCGCCCAACAGCAGTACTTTTTTGTTTTCCAAGGTTCCGAAAATCTTGCGCGCTAGTTCCACAGCAGCGTAAGGGATGGAAACCGCGGCATTGCCGATCGCCGTCTCCGTGCGGACGCGCTTCGATACTGTCAGCGCCTTCTGCAGTACCGCATCAAGAAATCGTCCAGTCGCTCCAATTTTCTGTGCCTGCTGCCAGGCTTGCTTCACCTGCGAGACAATTTGCGGTTCGCCGATCACCATGGAATCCAGACTGGATGCAACCCGGAAAATATGCAGAAGCGCCGCTTCATCCAGCAAACGGTAGAAATGTTTCCATTCGCACAGCATCAATCCATATTCGGCGCCGAGCAACCGCATCACCGAGTTGGCCGCGAGTGTGACGTCGCTCACCCACATCAGAAACTCGGTGCGGTTGCAGGTGGCCAGCACCACCACTTCGTCAATGCCTTCCGCCTTCGAGAGCTGCACCAGCACTTCGCAGCGCCGGTCTTCGCTTATCCAGAAGCGCTCACGCACCGCCACAGGCGCCGTACGGTAGTTCAGACCAACGACCATCAGAGTGGGTTCCACAGCATTCGACTCCTGTAATCCACTCTGTACAAATGCACCCGCGCTGCCAAATGTCGAGACCTGCCCCAATTCGATTATTCGCTGTATTTACATTGTGTTACATCGAATGGCGCCGCAAGAATTCGATTCAAAAAGGGATGAATTGTGGCATATCGCGCTTGGCCGGAGTCTTTTCCCGCCCGAACGCCGGTTCATTCTTAGGGAGCAAATGCACAGAAATCCACTTTGGCCGTCATGGCACTGTTGTCGGGAAAACTTCTACTGCAGGATTTCCAAAGCCCTGTGGTTCTTTTCCTTCAAGCCCGCGGATTTAGGTTGGTAGACACAGAATGGTTCCTCATCGAGATAGTTTCCGGTAGCGGCGAAAGCGCGCGCTCTGCAGCCCATGCACACATTGCGGAACTCACAGCAGCCGCACTTGCCTTGCAGATTATTGACGTCGCGCAGTTGATGGAACACAAAAGAATTTTCCCAAATATCTGAAAACGATTGCTTCTTCAGATCGCCGGCCAGTGCAGGCAGATATCCACAGGGATAAACCTCGCCCTGATGCGAGATAAAACAAACCGCTGTCCCTGCCAGGCATCCCTTGGTCATGGCATTCATGTCGGAAGGATGACTTCCTGGATGTCCGACTGCTTTCCCTATTCCTTGCGGCTTTAGCTCGATGCCAGTGGACCCAGGCATCGTCATCTCCGTCGGGCTGATGCCCAGCGGCCCTCTGTTCGGCGAACTCGGAACTTCTGGAAGCGCTGTCTGAGCAGCCTGTGCTGCGGCTGTCGCAGAGCGATGCTCCGCCGCGCGCCGTTGCCGAACCACGCGGAAGTAATGAGGCGCGCAGGTCGCCTTCAACTCGATC
>DATNMU010000151.1:0-8692 GCA_035602195.1 Candidatus Acidiferrum sp. | reverse complement strand
TGCGCCGTGTTCGTAGTCCCAAACGTAGACGGCGACCGTGCCGCCGGGACGCGTAACTCGGCAGAATTCTTCCATACCCCGTTTGGGGCTTGGAATGTAGTTCAACCCCAATCCGGATACCGCCACGTCAAAACTCGCGTCTGCGAATCGCAGGGCCATCGCGTCCGCAGTTTCAAACGTAACGTTGGTGCGAGCGCGCTGCTCGCGAGCGAAAGATATCTGCTCGGGCGAAACATCGACTCCAACCACGCTCGCTGGCGCGCTGTGCGCAGCAATGGATTCAGTGACGATGCCGCTGCCGCAGCAGATGTCGATCCATCTCAGGCTTGCGGGGAGAGCAAGCCAGTTCAGAAACTCGTGCGCCAACAGGCGACTCCAGCGGCCCATCCACTGGTCGTAGTCCGCGCCGGAAGTCCAACGATCTGCGATGCTCATCGATTAGTATTCACACAAGGTGATGTGGGCTATGAAGAAAAACGTTTGGAGAGCGGTCATCGAGATAGGCTTTGTCATCTTCCTGTTTTACTCCAACCTATTGATGGGCGAATTTGAGCGCTCGGGAATGGGGCAGAAAAGAGGCCTGGCCTCGGCAATTAACGATATCTTTACCAGCGCTAATTTTGCAATAGCCGCGGTCGCCGCCATCATCGGCTATATCCTTTTTGAATTTCTTCGAAAGAATGTTTAAGGGGATGTCACTCTGATTCCCGAGGCAGAGAGCAGTTCGGGACACGGCACGAGTCCTATTCCGAGACGCTGTGCTCTTCATTCTGAGCGCGGAGAACGCGGTCAACTGAATATGGTGCGCGGTTGCGAGGCTCGTGGTAGTGCCGGACCTGCATTTCGCCGAGAAGGCCGATCGCGAGCAGATTCAATCCCCCAAGCAGCAAGCCGAGAGCTAGCATCATCAACGGGCCGTGGGACGCCATGACATGAACATTGCGCAGGAACTTTTCCGCTCCCAGCCACACCACTAGAGCGCTGCCGCTAAACAGGCTGAGCAGCCCAAAGGTTCCGAAGAAGTGCAACGGGCGGGAAAGATAGCGGAGTAAAAAGCGGATGGTGATGAGGTCGAAAAACACGCGGAAGGTGCGCGAGATTCCATAGTGCGAAATGCCGCGTTCGCGGTTCACATTGCGGATAGGCACTTCGCAGATCGACGCGCCATACCACGACGCCAGCGCGGGGATGAAGCGGTGCAACTCTCCATAGAGCGGAACCTGCTCAAGAATCTCGCGGCGATACGCTTTGAAGGTCGTGCCAAAGTCATGTATGTCGACGCCGCTCAGCTTGGCCATGAGCCAGTTCGCGATGCGGGAGGGGATGCGGCGCATCCAGAAGTTATCGATGCGAACCTTGCGCCAGCCACTGACAATGTCGTAGCCGGCGGCGATTTTTTCGAGAAAGATTGGAATGTCGGCGGGGTCGTGTTGCAGATCGCCATCCATGGCGATGATGTATTCGCCACGGGCGTGGTCGAAGCCGGCGGCTAAACCAGCCGTTTGACCGAAGTTACGGCGAAGTTTGACCACCGTCACGCGGCTATCGACGGCCGCGATTTCACGCAACATGGGAAAGGTATGGTCGCTTGAGCCATCATCCACCAGCACAATTTCGAAGCTCTCAGCAGCAGCCTCCATAACCGCTTTCAGGCGGTCATAGAGATCGGTAACGTTCTCCTGCTCGTTGTGCAGGGGGACTACGATAGAATATTTGGGCACGGTCTTTTTATTATATAGCGCTGGCCGTTTGCGGCATGCGGAATTCGTTCAAAAGTAACCGACGGGTAACCAAGCATGGCTGCTCGCGAACGGGCCGTGTTAACACAGTGCAGCAAATGCTATCTCAGTCTCAGCCCTGATCTTTCAGTTTGAGCCTGGATTTGTTCTCTTCCATAAACTTTTTCAGATCCTCGGCCGCTCCCAGCAGGCGGTTCCATTGCTCGTAATACAGCGTAACCGGGAAGCGTCCCAGGCCATAGACGCTAACACCGCCCTTTTCGCCAACCTTGAAGATCAGGTCGCCGCTGCGCTTCTTGGTGTCCACTTCTTTTTCCAACTGCGATAGACGAGCTTTGAGTTCTTCGTAAGTGGGTTCTGACATGCGTTTCCTCGCTGTGAAGTTCTTATGACTGCCGGGCCCGGATCGCCTCCGAGCCAAATAACGCTCAGCTCCTATAGTAACTGGCTGGACCCGAAATGTGCTTCAGCCCGAAACGCCCTGGGCTACTCCCAGCACAGGTGTGCTATATGGGACATTAATCGGGTGGCGGGGGGCGGGGGGCGCATATTTAGATCGCCGCGACCCTGAAAGCGGACACCTCAAATTTGGACGCTACATGTACCGTCTACGGCACTACATCGCTTCGCTATTCCTGACCGCCGCCCTCGCGGCGCCGATTTCGATTATGGCCCTCCCTCGACCTCAAGACGCCGGGGTTCAAGTGCGAGTTTACGATAAAGGTCATAAGGATTATCACAACTGGGATAACAACGAAAACCGGGCTTGGGGCGTGTACCTCTCGGATAACCACAAGAGTTCCCACGAATATTCCAAGGCAAACAAGAAGGAGCAGTCGCAATACTGGAACTGGCGCCATGATCATCCGGACGATGCCGATCATCGGGATAAACGCTAGTAACGTCAGCTCCTGGGCGTCCCGTTCAAACTTGGGGCGGGATGCCGGAGCGGGTCACGATACCGAGCCCAGCCAGCCTGTGGCTCCCCCAGATTGTCGGTCCTGAAATCCACGTGCTCCCTCAGGGTGCGGCAATTTGACGGCCTGCCCTTTCGGACATGGACAAAAAGAATTGTCAGAACTGTGCAATTCAAACCAGCCTCACCATTCTTTCCGAGCGCACAATGTATCTATCGAGAGATGAACAGTCGACAATGCGCTCGCTGCATTCTCTGGAAAAGACTGTAAGTTAGGACCGACCCTATGAGCACAAAACCCGTACCTAAACTGCGTAGATCTCCCCAGCCGCCCCTGTCAAGCCCCGGGGCAACTCCTGACTCAGATCGTGCCAGGCGACCACCGCTCTCCGGATCCTCTTCCACTAACCCCGAGCTAACTCCCGGGGATCGCGTCGAGGGGTTGGGCAACTTCGGAAAGCCGACTGGGGAATTGGGCACGGTGGAGCGAGCGAACGAGGAAGACGCAGTCGTCAAATGGGATGACGACGGTCGCGTAAGACTGCGCCAACCGTCAGTCAAGAAGATCTAGCCGTAACCCTGACATAGGAATCTGCACCACCGTAACTTGCCGCGCATTGCCTTGTTTAATGCAACCGTTATAGGGTAAAAAGAATCTAGGCCGATATAGGAATTCATGCGGTTTACCCTTCGATGGTTGACGTGGGTTTGCCTGTCCTTGATGTTATGGACGGCGGTGGCGGAGTCTACCCACAACCATCCGAACAAAACAGAAGCGATTTCCTGCTCCATATGCGTGATGGCGCACAGCACTGCGCCCGTGATCAGTTCGCATCAAGCTAAGCCCGTGTTTGAAGCGGTTGGCCTGCTGCAAGAAGAAGAAGTCATCGCGAAAGCCCGACTCAGTGTTGTTGATTTGGGCATCCGCGGCCCTCCTGCCGTTTAGGGATTTCCAGAGAATCACTTCTCCAAGGTTCCGGCTTTACTGCCGGCCAATCCCTATTTTCAAACGGAGGGTTCATGCTGGTTTCATACAAGCAATTGTTGTCCGCCATTTTTGCGATCTCGTTGTGCCTGACTACAAGTTTGGTCAGCGCTCAGTCCGTCGGAAGTTCTGCATCGATCAGCGGAACGGTAGCCGACCCCACCGGCGCCGTCGTGCCCAATGCCACAGTCGAAATTCACAACCCGGTAAGCGGCTATGACCGCACCGTAACAACCGATTCAACGGGAAAATTTGTATTTCCCAATGTTCCATTCAATCCCTATCACATGAAGGTAACGGCGCCTGGATTTAATCCAACTGTGCAGGACGTGGAGATCCGGTCGCTGGTACCGGTCACTTCCAACATCACGATTCAAGTTGCTGGATCATCCACCGAGGTGACGGTCGAGGCCGCGGGCGATCTGTTGGAGACGGAGTCGACATTTCACACCGATGTCGACAAGAGTCTGTTCGACAAGCTGCCATTAGAGAGCGCATCTTCATCTTTAAGTTCTCTGGTGACGCTATCGACTCCGGGGATTGCCGCGGATTCGAACGGTCTGTTCCACGGATTAGGAGATCACGCTGAGAATTCGTTCTCGGTCGACGGCCAACCCATTACGGATCAGCAAAGCAAAGTTTTCTCCAACCAGGTTCCGATTGATTCGATTCAGTCGCTGGAAGTTATTGCCGGCGCGCCACCCGCGGAATACGGTGGGAAGACCAGTGTGGTCATCAATGTGACCACGCAATCCGGCCAGGGAATGACCACTCCTCACGGCACTGTGACTGCGTCCTACGGTTCGTTCGGCACGTCCAATGCCGGATTCACGCTGGGTTACGGCGGGAAGAACTGGGGAAACTTTATCTCAGCCAACGGATTAAACACCGGGCGATTCCTGGATCCGCCGGAGTTCGCCGTGATGCACGACAAAGGCAACGAAGAGAACCTTTTCGACCGGGTGGACTATCAACTCTCAGGCGCAGACTCGCTTCATTTGAATTTCAATTATTCGCGCTCCTGGTTTCAAAATCCCAATTCGTACGATCAACAGTTTCATGACGTCAATGGGATTCAACTCAACGATCCTGTAACGGGCGCTCCATTGGGACCGACGGATCAGGTGTCGCAGATCAAGACCTTCAACATTGCTCCGACCTGGACGCACTTGTTGGGTGCGAACGCGGTATTCACGTTTGGGGGCTTTGTGCGGAAAGATCAGTACAACTACTACCCCAGCGCTAACCCATTCGACGATTTTTCTCCGGACCTTCAGGGGGAGACCGTCGCTCAAAACCGCACGCTCACAAATACGGGGCTTCGATCCAATATTTCTTACGTAAAAGGCATTCACAACGTGAAGGTGGGAGTCACTTACGAACAGACGTTCCTTACTGAGGACGATGGAATCGGCATTGTCGATCCAGGCCTGGTAGCGGGAATCGCGCCTTCGTGTCTGGACCCTCTAACCGGTCAACCGATTCCGGGCACTCCCTGCGCGATCCTGGCGCCTTTTGATTTGACGGGCGGAGGCGGTCGATACGCCAGAGGGGGATTGTTCTCTTTTCACGGCCACACCGATGTGAAAGAGTTGGCCCTGTACGCGCAGGACGCAATCACAAAGGGAAATTGGTCATTCAATTTGGGATTGCGCGGCGATTTCTACAACGGACTCTCGACCGCAAGGCAAGCGGAGCCCCGCATCGGCATCGCCTACAACGTCAAGTCAACGAATACAGTTCTACGCATTTCTTATGCTCGAACTCTGGAGAGCCCATTTAACGAGAATCTGGTGATTGCCAGCACGGGATGCAGCATCCCGTTTTTGGCTACGCTAGTTCCGCCTCCGGGCGTCGCCTGTAACTCGGGACCGGTTAGTCCGGGCTACCGCAATGAATTTCACGCGGGGTTTCAACAGGCTCTGGCAAGGTACCTGGTTGTGAGTGGTGAATACATTTGGAAGTACACTCACAACGGCTATGACTTCGGTGTGGTAGGCAGCACTCCCATCACTTTTCCGATTGAGTGGCACAACTCCAAGATCCCGGGCTTTGCACTGCGCGTGAGCGTGCCGAACTATCGTGGATTCACGGCGCAGGTGGTCATGTCTAGCGTGGCCGCGCGTTTCTTCCTTCCGCAAGTGGCGGGGCTGCCTATTGTCCCCCCCGCGACGGGAGTATTTCGCATCGATCACGACGAAAAATATAACCAGACCACTCACTTGCAATATCAGCCCTGGAAGGAAGGACCGTGGATAGGCTTCAACTGGAGATATGACAGCGGCCTGGTGGCGGGCGCGACGCCGTGTTATAACCCCGCCACGGCAACTTGTGCCGGAGCCTCAACCACGCTCGGCGGCCAACCTGCGATCAATTTGATCAACACTATTTCAGGAGCACCATTGACCGCTGATCAGGAATTTCAGGCTGGCTTTACCTGCAACGGAGTAGTCGCAACTCCGACACGAGCTTTGCCCAGCGTCTGCCTGGCATCGCAGTTCGGATCAACGCTGATTAAAGTACCCGCTCCGGGGACGGAGAATGACGACCACAATCCGCAACGCATCGCGCCGCGAAGCCTCTTCGATCTGTCACTGGGCGATGACAATTTATTTCATGGCGAAAAATACAAATGGAGCGCTCAGTTGACGGTCATTAACCTGGCGAATAATTACGCGCTCTATAACTTCCTTTCCACTTTCAGCGGCACTCATTACGTTACGCCGCGCTCGCTTACCGCTGAAGTCGGTTTTCGCTTCTAAGCGAACCGTTCAACCCAAAGGCGGCCATGTCTCGGCCGCCTTTTTCTATTTTGAGCAGCAACATTTTGAGAAAACTTTAGTTTGTGAATCAATGTAAAACCGCTGTCATCGTCCGAGGACGACTAATGGAATGACTGGTAGAATGGCAAAACATCCCTTTTCAGCACTGTTAGGAACTTTTTTCAGGAGAAGTACTTGTCGATAAACTTCGTCCCACGAGCCATCGCGTCCTTCGTATTCTTAAGCCTTATTTCCCTTTCGTCCGCGGCGCAGCAGTCGCCAGACCAAACCGCGCCCGCAGCCAGCCAGTCGCCTTCGGCTGCGCCCCAGTCGCCGTCGACCAAGGATAACGATAACCAGAACAAGAAGAGTACGAGTGTTCCGGACAAAAATGCCGGAACATCGAACGACCGGCTTTTCTACACGCTGCCAAATTTTTTGACCTTGGAGAAAGGCGGGCACCCGCCGCCACTCACCAGCAAAGAAAAATTCAAGGTGGTTTTCCGGGGTTCGTTCGACCCCGTGGAATATCCCTGGTACGGCTTCCTGGCGGCGATCAGTCAGGCGGAGAACAGCGAACCTGGCTACGGGCAGGGATGGGCGGGATATGGGAAACGCTATGGCGCCGCCTTCGCCGATGGAACCATCGAAAACTTTTTGACCGGCGCGATTCTTCCTTCCATGCTCCACCAGGATCCCAGGTTTTTTCAGTTGGGGCACGGGAGTTTCGCGCACCGCACCTTTTACGCGGTCACGCGTAATATTGTCACGCGAACCGATTCAGGCGGCTCGCAATTCAATTACTCTGAAATTGTGGGCGGCGGAATGTCAGCCTTCATTTCTACCTACAGCTACCATCCCAGCGCTGACAAGACGATTTCGAATACCATGAGTGTATGGGCAACACAGTACGCGTACGATACCATCACGATCGTGGTGAAGGAATTCTGGCCCGATATCCATCGCAAGTTGTCGCACAAGCACATTGAAGAAGTACCCCACCCGGTTGATGCCAAACCGTAAAGGAACGCGGGCTGAAGGCGCTTGTGCTGCTCACGCTACAGAATTCTCTCGTGGGTGTAGCCGTTCGCGCCCAGGGCTGAAATCAATTCCGCAATGTGGTCAGGTCCACGAGTTTCCATGGTGATGTCGATGGCGGTATCACCCAGATTCACGTTGTGGTAGGCGCGATCATAAGACGTTTCCACAATGTTGGCGCGGTGCTGGGCGAGAATTCCGGTGAGCCGGTGCAACGCTCCGGGGTAGTCGGGAAGGTGCACGCGCAGCCGCACTAGGCGACCGTCTTTGACCAGGCCGCGTTCAATGATCCGCGCCAGTAAGGTGACGTCGATGTTGCCCCCGCTGACGATCACGGCAACCTTCTTTGCCGCGCTATTCTTGATCATCGGGATGCGGCGGTTGACCAGGGCGGCGAGCGCGGCCGCTCCTGCTCCTTCTGCAAGAATCTTTTCTCTCTCCAACAGAAGCAAGACCGCGTTTGCAATTTCTTCTTCCTCGACGGTGACAATCTCGTCGACGTATTTCTGGACAAGCGGCAGAGTCCGATCACCCGCGCGGCGCACGGCGATGCCGTCTGCGATCGTCACGGCGGCCGGCAAAGTTACGGGCGAACCTTGCGCTACTGCAACCTTCACGGAAGGCAGCCTTGCGGGTTGAACGCCGATCACCTGAATGCGCGGATTCGTTTCTTTCAGCGCGCATCCGACCCCGCCGACCAGCCCGCCACCACCGATCGGCACAATGACCGCCTCAAGATCGGGATGCTGCTCGAGCAACTCAAGCCCCAGAGTTCCCTGCCCCGCAATCACTGCGTCGTCATTGAACGCATGCACAAAAGTGAGACGATCCTGCACGCTGACGCGCAGCGCTTCGTCATAAGCTTCGTCGTAATTCGCGCCGTGCAACACCACGTCACCGCCATAGCCGCGAGTTGCCGAGACTTTGATTAATGGCGTCGCCAAGGGCATCACGATCCTGGCGCAGATTCCTAGCTTGGTGGCATGGTAGGCAACCGCTTGGGCATGGTTGCCCGCCGAGGCTGCGATTACTCCCTGCGAACGTTCTTCTTCGGTAAGGCTGAGAAGCTTGTTCAGCGCGCCCCGCTCTTTGTAAGCACCTGTTCGCTGACGATTCTCCAGCTTCAGATAAATCGAGTTGCCAGTCATTTCGGAGAATGTTTCCGAACGGTTGCACGGCGATACAGGAATGGATTTTCGAATGCGCGCGAGCGCGGACTGAATTTCGGAGAGAGAGATCATTCGAGCGTCGA
>DATNMU010000150.1:0-10062 GCA_035602195.1 Candidatus Acidiferrum sp. | reverse complement strand
TCGAACATTCCGAAGCCGGCAAAGAAATCTCTCGACTGACCTCTGCCACAGCAAAAACGTCGCATCCAGATCTTCCGTACAAAAACTTAGGGGACGCTTTCGGCGTCCCCCTTTTCACTCGTACAGACTTTCTTAATGCTTCTTTTTCTTCTTTGCCTTTTTCTTGGTTGCCATTGGTTCTATTCTCCCTTCCATTTTTCATGGAAAAATCTGCAACGATGTTTTGTTGCAACTAGATGAAGTATTCAGTTAATGAAAAATGAAGTCAAGAAAAAAATGCATGCACGGCAGCGAGCGATGCTGTACCAAAGTCACAGAGACGCAAGCACGCGCAACAAAATTTGCCTTTCAAATCCGCGAAAGGTGACCCGGGCATGCGATCGCGAGCTCCGAGTCTCCGCAGTTGTCCCTCCATCGCATCTGCATATCTCTTTGCGCCACATCATCGTCCGTTCCTTTTATCAGGACGTAGAACTTTATCGTTTCCGCCCTCGGCTGCATCTATAATGAAGTTGCGAAACTTCGCGGGAGCATGATCAATGGCGGCTTTCGATGATGTTGTCATCATTTCCGGTTGTCGTACGGCAGTAGGAAAATTCCAGGGCAGCCTCTCCGAGTTAAGCGCTCCGCAACTCGGCGCAACCGTCGTTCGCGAAGCCGTGAAGCGCGCTGGATTGAATTCCGATCAGATCGACGAGTGCATCATGGGCAACGTTCTGCCCGCCGGCCTCGGACAAAATCCCGCGCGTCAGGCGGCAATCTTCGCGGGATTGTCTCCTGCTACAGGTGCCATGACAATAAACAAAGTTTGCGGCTCCGGATTGAAAGCCGTCGCTCTCGCCGCGCAAGCCATCCAAACCGGAAACGCTTCCATCGTCGTCGCCGGCGGAATGGAGTCCATGACCAACGCCCCCTACCTGCTTCCGCAAGCGCGCAAAGGCTACCGCCTCGGCAACGGAAAAGTGATCGACTCCATGGTTCACGACGGCCTCTGGGATATTTACAACGACTACCACATGGGCGTCACCGGCGAAAACGTCGCCGAAAAATACGGCATCACTCGTGAAGAGCAGGACGAGTTCGCCGTGAACTCCCATCGCAAAGCCATCGCTGCCTGGAAAGAGTGCCGCTTCAAATCGCAAATCGTCCCCGTAGAAATTCCCGCAAAGAAAAAAGGCGAAGCCCCGGTATTCTTCGAGAAGGATGAATCTCCGCGCGAAGATACCAGCATCGAATCTCTCCGCTCGTTGAAGCCCGCCTTCAAGAAAGATGGAACCGTCACTGCCGGCAACGCTCCCGGAGTCAACGATGGAGCCGCGGCGGTCGTAGTCACCAGCGCTCAGCGCGCGAAAGAACTCGGGATGCAACCCATGGTGCGAATCGTCGCGCAAGCCACCAGTGGAGTCGAACCGAAATGGGTGATGATGGCCCCCGTCGATGCGGTGAAGAAAATCTGGGAAAAAACCGGCTGGAAAAAAGATGACGTCGATCTCTACGAACTCAATGAAGCCTTCTCAGTCCAAGCGCTCGGCGTGACCCGAGAACTCGGCCTCGATCTGAACAAAGTCAACGTGAACGGCGGCGCCGTCGCAATCGGACATCCCATCGGAGCCAGTGGCGCTCGCGTCCTCGTCACTCTCATTTACGAAATGACCCGCCGCAACGCCAGGCGTGGCATCGCCGCTCTCTGTCTCGGCGGCGGCAATGCCGTCGCTATGGCAGTCGAAAGAAACTAACTATGTGTTCTGATTCTGTTGCCGGGGATCGAAGGAACCGTGCGAATGCGCCTTCCTTCGTGTACCTTTGCGTCCTTTGTGGTTGATGAATCTAACTCGCCGCCGTCGCTGCCCTCATCGTCACCGTAAACACCGCTCCCCCGCCCGGCGCATTGGCCGCCTCAATCGTCCCGCTGTGTTCCTTCATCACCGACTTGCAGATGCTCAACCCCAATCCGGTTCCGCGTCCCGGCCTCTTCGTCGTATAAAACGGATCGAAAATACTCCCCAGAACTTCTACCGGAATTCCCGGGCCATCATCCTGAAAACTTGCCCACACCGCCTCCCCGCTATTACCCAGCCGTATCCGCAAAGTTCCGCGATCGCGGCTTTCGCGAATCGCCTGCTCCGCGTTCAAAATCAGATTCAGAAATACCTGCATCAATTGGTGCGGATCGGCCTTCACCAGTGGCTGGTTGGGCTCGCGCAAAAAATCTACCGTAATACTGTTCTTGCGCAGCGAGTAGGCGTGCAGGTTGAGCGTGCGTTCTACAATGTCCGCCATGTTGACGGGACTCTTCCCCGGCGTCGGCGGCGTTGCGAAATAAGTCAGATTGTGAACAATCTCGGCCGCTCTCCGCGCCTGCTGCTGCAGTATCCCAATCTGTTTGCGCGCCGCATCGGTCGTCTGGCTGTCCTGCAAAAGTTCGCTCACGCCCAGAATGCTGGTCAGTGGATTGTTCAACTCGTGCGCTACTCCGCCGATCATCGCTCCCATCGCCGCCAGCCGTTCGCTCTGCACGATTTGCTGCTCCAGTTTCCGCTCGGTCGTAATATCGCGCACGGAAATAATTACCCCAGCCAGCTTTCCATCGGCATCAAACAATTTGCTGGCCGAGGCTCGCATTGTCAGCCACCTTCCATCTCGGTGCCGTGCGCTGAATTCTGCCGATCCAAAACTGCGCGTGCCTGTAACCACCTGGTGATACAGCGCCGCTAATTCGGGCGAGTGATCCTCCGTCTCCGAGATTTTTCTTTCCCGCAGATCGTCCGGCTGGTATCCCAGCAAATCGCTCACCCGCGAACTCACAAAGGTGTAGCGCTCCTGCAGGTCCACCACAAGAATCAGGTCAGGGAAGCTCTCTAGCAGGCGCCGGCGGAATTCTTCCTGCTCCAGCACTTGCCGTTCGAGTTTGCGCCTCTCGGTCACGTCAACCAGCGTGCCCTGGTATCGAATCAACTTGCCCGCAGCATCCCAAACCGCTCGTGACGATTCCAGAAATGTCGCCGGCGTTCCATCCTTTTTTCGCAGCGTGATCTCTCGCGTCCGCACTCCGCCGGCATCTTCTGGGGCGCGCCCCAGCGCTGGCGGTTTCGCTGGATCTACATTCAGCCTGCCCGCGTCCACAGCTAATAATTCTTCTTTGCTCGCATATCCCAGAATGCGGACCAGCGCCGGATTGGCTTCCAGCAGCTTCCCCTCCGGCGTGCTGAAGTAAGCCCCCTCCTGCAGAGTCTCGAACAGTTCGGTAAAGCGAAGTTCTTTTTCGCGTTGCCCGGTCACGTCCCGGCCCAACACGCTGGCTCCCACCACTTCGCCGCCCTTGACGATCGCGTTCAGGACGCAGTCAAAATAAAGTGGCCGGGAATTATTTTTAAGCCGCACCCGCACCGTTCCCGCCCAATGCCGCTTCTCCACAAACCGCGCCAGCCCGTTCTCCACCGTCTCTCTCGTCGGTTCATCGACCAGTTCGAAAAATTTCTGTCCCACAATCGCCGCATAAGGCAGCCCGGCAAGGTCGCTGATGCTCTTATTTACCGTCCGCAAAGTTCCGTCCAACGACACCGCGCAAGCCGCATCTTCGAAAGAATCAATCAGCTCCTTGAAGCTGCGCTGCGATCGCGCAATCACTTCGTTGAGCTGGTCCAACTGCTCTTCCGACGGAGCCGCTCCCACATGCTCCTGCAAATTCTGCAGCAGCAGCTTCAGTTGGACCACTTCCTGCCGCCGTCCATACGCATAAACCGCCAGCAGCACCGACAGCAGCAGAATTCCCAACGCCAGCGGCCCCAGGTGATAGGGCAGCGCCTCCAGTCGTTCCCAGGCCAGCGCCGCAAACCCCGCCGCCAGCAGCACCATAAACAGAAGAATCCATCGCCAAAGCTGCGATTCTTCGCGCTCCAGATTGTGGACAGGTCGGGATGGCCGCGGCGTACCGGGGGATTCCTCACTCATAGGCAGTCACCTGGTCTCGCGTTCGGGGAACGGCAAAACCACTTCGAATTCGATTTTGCAATTATAACCAGCGGGATTCCCAATCGCTGTTGCCGTTAAAGAGTCCATGACGCAGCCCTTCGTGATCCTTGGTGTCCTTCGTGGTCCATGGTTTTTGTTGTTCGTGGACAAACAGATCGCCCATTCCGGTCGATTGAGGGACAAAGGCCGGGGCGAATCGCTCCCTCACGGTCGTTTCCGAGTTTTCCTCACTACCCGCAAGATACCTTGTGACATCCATCACAGCCCGCTTCGCGCCCCAACGCGTAACCTACCGACATTCCGGATCAGGTCTTGGTGTGCCGTTTGCGGCACGAAGGATGTCTCGCCGGAGCGCACATGCTCTACAAGACCCTCAGCGCCGCCGTCTACGGTATCGACGCCAACATTATTCAGGTGGAAGTCGATTGCTCCGGCATCAAAACCGATCAGGACCACTTCCACACCGTCGGTCTGCCCGACGCCGCCGTCCGCGAAAGCCGCGACCGCGTCCGCGCCGCCCTTAAAAACTGCGGCTACGACATTCCCCCCACCCACATCACCATCAACCTCGCTCCCGCCGATATAAAGAAGGAAGGCTCAGGATTCGATCTCCCCATGGCTCTCGGCATCGTCGGTGCCTACGGCGGCCTCACCGTCAAAGAAATCTCCGACTGCCTCTTCATCGGAGAACTCTCGCTCGATGGCGGCATTCGCGGCATCCGCGGCACGCTGCCCATCGCCCTCGAAGCCCGCACCCGCAAAATCTCCCGTCTCGTCGTCCCCGAAGCCAACGCCCGCGAAGCCGCCATGGTCGGCGGAGTCGATGTCTACCCCGTGCGCTCGCTTCTCGATGTAATCCACTTCGTAAATTCTGGCAACGGAATCGTTCCGCTCAAAGCCGATGGCGACGCCCTCCTGCGCCAATCGCAGGAATTCTTCGTCGACTTCAAAGATGTTCGCGGCCAGCAAACCGCCAAGCGCGCCATTGAAATCGCCTGCGCCGGCGGCCACAACATATTAATGATCGGCCCTCCCGGCTCCGGCAAAACCATGCTGGCCAAACGCATGCCCACAATTCTCCCACCGCTCACCTTCGAAGAGGCCCTCGAAACCACAAAAATCCATAGCGTCGCCGGAGTCCTCGACCCCGGCAGCGGCCTCGTCGGCAAGCGCCCCTATCGTTCGCCCCATCACACCATCTCTGACGCGGGCCTGATCGGTGGCGGCGTCATCCCACGTCCGGGCGAAGTCTCGCTCTCCCACAACGGATTGCTTTTCCTCGACGAACTCCCCGAATTTCCGCGCAACGTTCTCGAAGTTCTCCGCCAGCCGCTCGAAGACGGCTCCGTCACCATTGCCCGCGCCGCCATGGCCCTAACATTTCCCGCGCGCTTCATGCTCGCCGCCGCCATGAATCCCTGCCCCTGCGGCTTCCGCAACGACCGCACTCGCGACTGCCAGTGCACCACTCCCATGATCCAGCGTTACATCTCAAAAATTTCCGGCCCCCTCATGGATCGCATCGACATCCACATCGATGTCCCCGCGGTGAATTACAAAGAAATGCGCTCAACCAACGAGCCCGAAGATTCCGCAAAAATTCGTGACCGCGTCATGCGCACTCGCCAGATACAACTCGAACGCTTCGCCACCTCCCGGCAAAAACTTTACTGCAACGCCCAAATGTCCTCCCGCCACATTCGCACCTTCTGCGAACTCTCTGCCGATTGCGAGCGCCTGCTCGAACGCGCCATGACCCAGCAAGGCCTCAGCGCCCGCGCCCACGACCGCATCCTCAAAGTCGCCCGCACCATCGCCGACATCGAACAAACCCCAGCCATCGAACCCAAACACATCGCCGAAGCCATCCAATACCGCTCCCTCGACCGCACCTATTGGGCCTAGCGCCGACGACCGAGCGCAATCGCCGCACACTCGTCAGCTTTTACTTCGGGTCACGTAACTTGATTCTCGATTCGCGTCTACAAGCAGCGAGCTTCAAGGCCAGCGCTTCTTTTAACGTTTGGATCGACGTTACGCTCTACACAGTTTCGGAATCTATTTGCCAGTCACCATCAATGGTCACGAAAGCGTGGCATTGATCGATGTCTTGTTCGCTTTCTCTCTAAAATTTCAATGTGAGCGCTTTGGCACAGACGGCCAAGTTCTTACCGAATAAAGTTAATGTGTTTCCCCTTGGATGCTCCAAGTTCTCAAGCCGGAGCCCGAAAGCCGCGAGGGTTCGACACCAGAATCGGAAGCAGATTCAAATCCCAAGCGAAATTTCACACCGCCGCAAGGCGGGAATCTCCGGAGGATTCTATGAAGAAAGCATTTCTGTTGATTGTTGTACCAGCCCTGCTTGTCGCATTGGGGTTTGCACAAACTCCCGCCCCGGCCGTCAATACAGACCAGACCAACATTAAGGGTTGCCTGCATGGCTCTGATGGTAACTACACAGTTGTGCAAGACAACACTGGCCAGGTTTTCAAGATTAGTACCAGTAGTGTTGATCTCAAGCCACATCTGGGCCATGACGTAACCCTCATTGGGCACATTGCAAGTGAGGCGAGTTCCACCGCTGCCAGCAGCTATGCCGTCACCGAATTGAACATGATTTCAGAACACTGCGCCGCGACCGCCGCTGTCCCTGCGGCGACCGTTACTCCGTCTGCGGAGACTGCCGTACCTCCTGCTGTAGCCGCTACTGCACCTGCCGCCACGCCCGCTACGGATGCTAATACTTCGCCTGCGCAGACTCCCGCCACGCCCGCCGCGGACACTGCCCCACCTGCGCAGACTGGCGCCACGCCCGCCGCGGATGCTGCTCCACCTGCGCAAACTCCCGCCACGCCCGCTGCGGACACTGCTCCACCTGCGGAGACTACCGCCGCTGCTCCTGTCGCGACGGTCAGCACGGCTTCGGGGAGTGCCAGCGCACCTGCTCCACGCGCTCGAAAGCGGCCAGCAAGACACGCTGCAGCCACCTCTACACCCGCTGTGTCTGCCGGCCCTGAGCCTGTCAGCACGTCTGCCGCAGCCGCCACTCCTCCTGCTCCCACCGCCAATTCCAGCACATCCTCGGAGCCTGTCAGCACACCTGCTGCGGCCGCCACCACACCCGCTGCTACTTCCAGGGGCTGGTCCTTATGGCTCTGGATTGCGTTTGCCGTCCTGGTGGTCGTCATTGGTACAACCTTCCCTTTTCTCAACCGCTGGAGAAAGCGGAAGAATTTGGAGCGAACCGGCGCCCCGAATCTTTCTTTTATCCGTGAAGCGAGCCCCGGCCAACTCAAGAGTGACCAAGACCAGGGCAAGAGTGACAAAGACAAAGACAAAGGGAAGAGTGACCCGCCACTAACACGCAAAGCCGCCTAGGCTGAGTGCAGAGTAATGATTCCGATCCTTGTCGCCGGTGGCAACCGCTGCCGGCGATTTTTATTGGCACGCAGGCCATTATAAAAATTCAAATGGCCGACCCGGGAACCACGCACGTCTTCACCTTGCCGGACGGAACCGTCCGCCAGATCAAAGCATCCGACTTTTTCTGAGCATTCCGTTACTTATGTGGGAACAGCCGCCCAAGACTGCCCTCCGCGGAGCCAAAGCGCCTGTTCGTTCGAGCGCAGCTCGATGTCTTTTCTTCGTGGCTTCCGGGCAACGAAACCCACGAATCGGCAGAGCTTCGTCTAGAATCATCTGACCCTCCGAGCCAAACACCGGCGGCTGGTGACATGCGGAATTCACAAAATATAAATCCTTCACATGAAATCCACTGACAAGAAGTTGATCCGCTTGATTGCGCTCTTCAAGCTGCTAAAAGCGGCTCTGCTAACCGCAGTCGGTCTGGGTGCTCTCCATTTGCTTCACAATCATATGGCCGGCGAGCTGGAACATTGGGTGAAGATACTGGGCCTGGATCCGGGCAACCGCTACATCGCCAGAGCCCTCCAGAAGTTCGCCGACCTCAGTCCGAATAAGATAAGGAGTCTGGGCGTCGTCAGCTTTATTTACGCCGGACTCTTCTTAACCGAGGGCATCGGCCTTTGGCTGGTAAAACGCTGGGGAGAGTGGTTCAGCGTCATCATCACCTCTTCCCTCGTTCCCTTCGAGATCTATGAAATTACCCGCCATCCCAGTGCGCTCAAGATTTTCGCGCTCATCGTGAACATTGCCGTGGTGCTATACCTTGTTTATCGAATTCGTACCGAACACTAGCGTACCAGCTTCCTATTCTCATCGGCGTCATCCCGAGCGCAGCCGTTCTTCAGGCGGAGCGAGGAGCCTGCCCTGAGCGAAGTCGAAGGGATCTGCCGCGAATAGGAACCCAGCCTGCACCAAATATACCTCCCGTGCAATTGACCCTTTCCTTCCATCATGTTATAAATGCCAGTTTTGCATCACTTCCTTCGGAGAGAAGTAACGTTTCCCTCCGTTCGTTTTTCCGGTGCAAAATCCGACGCGGCCAAGCTCAACACTCCGTTGTAGGTTTGCGGTGGAAGCGTGTTCGGAATTCCGGCAAGTGAAGTTCTCGTAGCCCCGTGCGTACTAGTTGGATTGTCATTCCGAGCAAGCGCTTTTTGCGCAGCGAGGAATCCGGGCGAGCCGCGTGTTGTGTCGCGCCGTTTGCGACACAATAGTCGCGCGTTTGGCTCGCTTCCTTATTATTCGCAGCGGGAACTTACTTCGGCGGAAGGCAGTACCTAAAACACGTTCACATATTCCTGAACCCGACTCATTGGAGGACTCATTATGCGCACCTGGCTCGCCACTGCTGCGTTCCAAGGACGACGCTTTATATCCGCTTCGCTGAAGAAAACTTTCGCCCTGGCCGCGCTGCTTGCCGTAGGCGCCGCTACCGCCGTCGCTCAACCCGCCCCTGAAGCCGCCGGCGGCGAAGCCTCGCTCAAACTTCCCGACCTCTCGCTCGTCAGCTTCCTGAACGGCTCCATCGATGGCCACCGTCTCTTGACCATCGGCATTCTCTTCTGCATCTTCGGGCTCGGCTTCGGCATGGTCATCTTCATGCGCCTCAAGAACCTGCCAGTCCATCGTTCCATGCGCGAGATCTCTGAGCTCATCTACGAAACCTGCAAGACCTACCTGATCACCCAGGGCCGCTTCATCCTTCTCTTGTGGGCCTTCATCGCCGTCATCATCCTGCTTTATTTCGGCGTGCTTGAGCACATGGAAGCCATGCGCGTCGTCATCATTCTGGTCTTCAGCCTGGTCGGCATCGCCGGAAGCTACGGCGTCGCCTGGTTCGGCATTCGCGTCAACACCTTCGCCAACTCGCGCACCGCCTTCGCGTCACTGCCCGGCAAGCCTTTCCCGGTCTACCAGATTCCTCTCGAAGCCGGCATGAGCATTGGCATGATGCTGATCAGCGTCGAGCTCCTGATCATGCTCATCATCCTTCTCTTCATCCCCGGCGACTACGCCGGACCATGCTTCATCGGATTCGCCATCGGCGAGTCCCTCGGCGCAGCCGCCCTCCGCATCGCCGGCGGCATCTTCACCAAGATCGCCGACATCGGCTCCGACTTGATGAAGATCGTCTTCAAGATCAAGGAAGACGACGCCCGCAACCCCGGCGTCATCGCCGATTGCACCGGAGACAACGCTGGCGACTCCGTCGGCCCCTCCGCCGATGGCTTCGAAACCTACGGCGTCACCGGCGTCGCCCTCATCACCTTCATCCTGCTCGGCGTAAAAAATCCCACCGTCCAGGTCCAACTGCTCGTCTGGATCTTCGTCATGCGCGTCATGATGCTCGTGGCTAGCGCCGTCTCATATTTCCTCAACGCCGGCATTGCCAAAGCTCGCTTCGGCAACGTCGACGAAATGAATTTCGAAACTCCGCTCACCACCCTCGTCTGGCTCACTTCCATCGTCTCCATCGCGCTCACCTTCCTCGTCTCCTACTTCATCATCCCCGATCTCGGCGGTGACCTCACCCAATGGTGGAAGCTCGCCGTAATCATCTCCTGCGGAACCCTCGCCGGAGCCCTCATCCCCGAGCTCGTGAAATCCTTCACCTCCACCGAATCGCGCCACGTCAAAGAAGTCGTCACCTCCGCCGAAGAAGGC
>DATNMU010000149.1:0-17781 GCA_035602195.1 Candidatus Acidiferrum sp. | reverse complement strand
AGAGACCGCCCACTTTCCTCGCATCGGCCGCCTTGCGCATTACTGCGGTAATCTTTCAGGCGGATTAGATCCCTCTTATCCTGACCACAGACAAGCTAGTCCGCTATGAAGACCTTGTTCGCCGCCTTATTTGCCTTTGCTGCTGTTCTAATGTGCGCTTCCGTTCCCGCTTATGCCCAGGAATCTTCCGAGGTCGCCCGCAAAGTTGTGACCCGGGTGAACCCGCCTTACCCCGCCCTTGCCCGCTCAATGCACCTGACCGGAACGGTGAAAATGCTGGTATTGGTTGAGGCCAATGGCTCGGCCAAATCGATCGTGGTGAAGGGCGGCAATCCAGTTCTGGTGCAATCTGCGGAAAAAGCGCTTCACGATTGGAAGTGGGAACCGGGGACACACGCGACTTCTGAAGTGATTGACATCAGGTTCGACCCCCGATAATTCTATGAACACACGCTCATGAAACTCCTGAAAGTGTTGAATTGAGATTCAATCCCTAGCATCTGGCTTAACCAGAGCGCATTTTCGCCAGCGCTTTCCATTTTTTGCGCGGCGGCGCTCCGTCGAGGCCGGTTCCCGTGTGATACAACTTTCTGTGCTGCTCATCTTCATCCCCCAGGCGTTATCGCCGAATCATTTTCCAGGTGCGGAATGTTAAGAACCTTCTTCGTCCGTCTTTCCGAAAATTCATCTCTACGCAGTTTTGCCGAACGTTCCTCGCTCGGCCGTCGAATCTCCGGCCGCTTTGTTGCCGGCACCGAGATTGCCGATGCTGTCCGCGCCACCCAAGCCGTCAACCGCGCAGGAATGAGCGTCAGCATCGATAATCTTGGCGAAAACGTAACCAATCCTGAGGAAGCACGGCACAGCGCTCAGCTCTACCACCAAATCCTCGACGCCATCACCGCCAACAAACTCGAGGCCAACATCAGCCTCAAGCTCACGCACATGGGACTCGATGTGGACGAGAGCCTCGCTCGCGAAATTGTCAGTAGACTCGTGGCGAAAGCCGCATCTATGAATCCTCCCGGTTTCGTCCGCGTCGACATGGAAGGCTCGCCCTACACCCAGCGTACCCTGGACTTCGTTCACGAACTGCATCGCATGCCTGGAAATGCAAATTCAGTCGGCACCGTGATTCAGTCCTATCTGAAGCGTTCCGAAAGCGACGTCGAAAAACTTCTGGCCGAGAACATTCGCATCCGGCTGTGCAAAGGCGCGTACAAAGAATCTGCGGATATCGCCTTCGCCGCCAAATCCGACGTGGATGCTAATTATGTAAAACTGATGAAGATTTTAATGAAGAGTGGGATCTATCACGGTTTAGCTACGCACGATGAGAACATTGTGCGCCAAGCCGAGGCTTTCGCCAGGAGCGAAAGGATTTCCCCTGACTCGTTCGAGTTTCAGATGCTCTACGGCATCCGTCGCGATCTGCAACAGAGTCTTGTGCGAAAAGGCTGGAGGGTCCGAGTTTACATTCCGTTCGGCACCGAATGGTACCCATATTTCATGCGGCGATTGGGCGAGCGCCCCGCCAATGTTTTCTTTATTGCACGCAATCTGCTGAGGTCGTAGGCAGTGGGCAGTGAACAGTGAACAGTGACCAGTGATTAGCGGCCAGTAAAACCTTGAATCGGCCCCCTGGTCACTGGACAGTGACCACTGGACACTGATCACTTTTCTGGCACTGCTGCGCCATCGGCCCGCGCGTCCGACGCACCGTAGTTCACCTTGGTCTTCGAATCGTGCAGCACCGCCTGTCCACGACCCATCGCTGTGGTGTATTCACGCCGCACGTCAAGTTGATGCCCCATCGATGAAAGTTTCTGTCGCACTTCCGGCGTCACTCGCGACTCGATCACAACATTGCAACCACGCTGCGGACTCACCGTGAAACGCGCTGTCTCCATCGCTTCCTGAATGTTCATTCCGTAATCGGCGATATTAGAAACAAATTGCGCGTGCGCGACCGGCTGGTTCGCGCCGCCCATGATTCCGAAACCAATATGCTGATCGCCGTGTTCCATGAAAGCAGGAATAATGGTATGAAATGGCCGTTTGCGCGGTGCGAGAGCGTTCGGCGAGGCAGCATCCAGAGAAAACAACGCTCCCCGATCCTGCAGCACGAATCCCATGCCGCGCACCACAACGCCAGACCCGAACGCTTCGTAGTTGCTTTGAATCAGGGAAACGATATTCCCTTGACGGTCGACTACAGAAAGATAGGTGGTATCGCTAAACGGAGGCGCGCCTGCCGCGACATCGCAATTCGCCTTACCGGGATCAATCAGCTTCGCTCGCTCGCGCGCATATTCTTTCGACAGCATTCCTTTCACCGGAATTTTCGCGAATCGCGGATCGGCGTTATACTTCCCCAAATCCGCGTAAGCCAGCTTCATGGCTTCAATCTTCTTGTGCAGCTCCGCCACGCTGAGCGGGCCGTCGGGCGAGGCAGGACTGGTCTCCATAATATTCAGCATCTCCAGCGCCGCCATGCCTTGCCCGTTGGGCGGAAGTTCATAGACCGTCCAATCACGATACTTCGTTGAAATCGGCTCAACCCACTCCGGCGTAAAGTCGGCCAGATCATCCGCCGCCATCGTTCCGCCCAGGCTCTGCGACGTGCTCACGATGGCGCGCGCAATCTCGCCCTTGTAAAGCGTATCGACCCCATTATTCGCGACCAGGCGCAAGGCCTTAGCCAGATCGTGATTCTGGAAAACTTGCCCAACCTCCGGCGGCTTGCCCCCGGGCAAATACACTTTCCGACTCTCCGGATCTTGTGAAACCCATTCCAAAGCATCCTTCCAGTACGAGGCAATCACTTCAGGAACTGGATATCCATCTTCGGCATAAAAAATCGCTGGCTGAAAAAGATCCTTCCACGCCAACTTTCCAAAACGTTCGTGCAGCGCATTCCAGCCCGCAACCGCACCCGGCACAGTCACCGAGTCAATCCCTTGTAGAGGCATGGCGCTCGCGTCTTTCGCGTTTATGTGCGCGATAGTTAATCCGCGCGGAGCCCACCCGCTGGCATTCAGCCCATACAGCTTGCCCGTTTTCGCGTCCCAATAAATTGCGAACAGATCGCCGCCCATGCCATTCATCATGGGTTCGGTAACTCCGAGTACGGCATTGGCGGCAATCGCCGCATCCACCGCCGAGCCCCCATGCTCAAGAATTTTCGCGCCTGCCACTGACGCCTGTACGTGGCTGGTCGCTACAATGCCGTAGCGTGTGATCACCATCGAGCGCGCGTTGGACCGATCTCGTGCTGACATGGAGGAAGTAAGCAGCAATGCAGCAACTGCAATGCGAATCGAAACGTTCATGCTACACCTGTCGGTAGATTTTAAGGCGCAACCTAGCCCTACTTCTTAGAGCCCTACTGCAAAATTCGTGACCACCGTAATGGATGGTTGAGCGCGTCCCTCGCGCTCCATCCGCTGCTCTAGTTGCACCTAGCGGAGATTGAATCTCGTGCGGATCTAGTTTTGTGCCAGCGGTTAGCGCCATTGGTTCGGAGCGCAATTATAATTCATTGGCAACTTTGGATCGATCAAATGCCAACCTCTTACCGCTGAATAATGGGGTGGTCGATACCCTTGATCCGCTCCATCACAAGAGGACTTCTTGAAAGCAATCGCATCTGGCCTCGTGCTCACTGCCATCCTCAGCCTGTCACCAGCCTCCGCTCGTGAGCAATCCGCACCCGCCGCGCGAACAGAGAGCCAAACACAATCACCCGCTCAGCCGCCTCAGCAACTCAATGTCACCGAATACCGGTTGCCTCCCGACAAACTGGCAAAAGCTGAAGCGCTCTACAAAACGCGTACCATTCTCTACCTCATCGGACTAGTCTTCGGAATTTTAGTTCTGTGGATACTGCTCAAACTGCGGGTCGGTCCTGGAATCCGCGACCTCGCAGAGCGTGCCAGCAAAAACAGTTTTATCCAGACTGTAATCTTCGTCCCACTGCTCATGCTTCTGATCGCAATCATTTCTCTCCCTATCGACATTTACGAACATCACATCTCCCGAGCCTATGGATTGTCTGTGCAAGCTTGGGGATCATGGGCAGGCGACTGGCTGAAGGGAGAAGGCGTCTCGCTCGTTCTTACAGTTCCGATGGTTTTCGTCTTGTTCCTCATCATCCGTAAGAGCCCGCAGCGCTGGTGGTGCTATTTTTGGCTGTTAAGCGTTCCTTTTCTCGTCCTGTTAATCTTCGTCGCGCCAGTTATCCTCGATCCCATCTTCAACAAGTTCGAGCCTCTGGAGAAAAGCCAGCCGCAACTGGTCAGCGCAATCGAAAAGGTCACCCAGCGCGGAGGCCTTAACATTCCTCGCGACCGCATGTTCGAAATGGAAGCCAGCGAAAAAGTCACCACCTACAACGCCTACGTCACCGGTATCGGCGCTACCAAACGCGTCGTAGTGTGGGACAACACTGCGCGCGACATGACCATTCCCGAAACTCTTTTCGTTTTCGGCCACGAGATGGGCCATTACGTTCTGAATCACATCTACAAAGGCCTGGCTTTCTTCTCCGCACTGATGTTTGTCGGCTTCTGGCTGGGACGCAAGGTGGTGCTCGCAATGCTGAAACGCTGGGGAGAGAACTGGCGTATCCGCGGCATAACCGACCTCGCGGCCCTGCCCGTGCTAATGCTGGCGCTCGCACTGCTCACGCTGGTTGCCGAACCGATCGGCAACGCGTTCAGCCGGTACCAGGAGAATCAAGCCGATATCTATGGCCTGGAAGTTACGCACGGACTCTTTCCCAACAACCGTGAAGTGGCGGCGTCGGCGTTCCAAAAACTTGGGGAGAAAAGTTACGACTATCCAGCTCCGAACCCGATGCTGGTATTTTGGTCTTACAGCCATCCGTCGATCGCAGAGAGAATCCGTTTCTCGCTCGAGTACGATCCCTGGCATTCTGCTGGCGGACCAAAATACGTGAAATGAGTCGATCAGAAAACGATTGCTGGAAAACGACGCTAGCTAACAATGAATAATGGATCGCAAGTCGAAGGCTAGTTAGTGGAGATAAGCGATCACGACTGTTGCAAATCTTTCAGAACTGGCCGCCGATTAACTTCTTCTGCCTTCACCGCAACCAGTTTCGATTTCCGGTAGACATTCGCCACCGCCAGCGTCCAAAAAGGGATCAAGTCGACCCCGGGCGCCAGCTTGGCCAGAAATGACGGCAGAAATTCCCAATGCCAGCCTAGAAGCCGCACCAGAAGCGCAGCGATGCCAACATCCAATACGTCGTCGGCCGGCGACAGCGCGCCCTCCACAAATAAAGGGAACACCGCAATCTGCAAAACGTCCGCGACGATGGCCAGCACCATGGCCGTTCGAAAATGCGGACCGGGTGAGATGGTAACAGCGTCTTCAGCCACGACAACCTCTTCTGCTTCGGTTTATTCTACGCCGGTTGGGAGAGATTTTCGTGTCCTCGAAGCTGTCGCGGAGATCTTCGTCGTCCGCTCCCAACTGGTAGGTAGCCATACCTAGCCAAGAAAAACAAAGAACTTTCCTCGAAAGTATTGTAGACTTCCTGCGCGCTATGTGCGCTTGAGGGGGGATCTTGCTCATGGAGGCATTACTCAATGAATCGGAAGCTTCGCATCACTCTCGTCTGCGCTTGCGTCGTTCTAAGCGTAACCTTGGCCCTAGCCGCCGTCCCAGTTACCGTTTATCCTGACCCAATTCAGTTTGGAACCGTTCCTCTCAGCTCAACCAGCTCGCCATTACTCATTTTCCTGAGTAACTCTAGCGCGAGCGCGGTCACCGTCTCCGGGATAACAATCAGTGGAACGAATAGCACCAACTTCGCCTTCTATGGGCCCTCTTGCGTCGGCATAATCTCCGCCGGCCAAGTTTGCGAGATGTATATGACCTTCACCCCCTCCGCAATGACGGGTTTCGCGGCCAGCCTGGTGATCACCGAAACTGGCGTGACTACTGCAATCACCATACCCTTGCAAGGAACCGGCGGGAATCCCATTCCTAACATCACGTCGCTTTCACCAGCAAGCGTCTATGTCAGCAGCCCAACCACAACAGTCACTATCAACGGCTCGGGATTCTTGACTTCCTCGATAGCCTCCCTCAACTCTTTTACGAACGGCACCACCCCGTTGCCTACAACATTTGTGAGCGCAACCCAGCTCAAAACTCAGATCCCCGACACGGTTCTGTCGAGTACGGGTCAGATTTTCCTAAATGTAACGAATCCCCAGCCTGGCGGCGGTACGGCATCTGCGACCTTGCAAGTCGTAGCTCCTGAGCCTCTCATCAACAATGTTTCCCCAACTTCCATTGTGGCAGGAACTGCGTCTGAACCGATCCTGATTAATGGTCAGAACTTCATGACCGGAGCAAAAGCACAATGGAATGGCGCCAGCATCTCCACTACTTATCTCAGTTCTACACAGCTGCAGGCTCAACCTACGACCGCTGAACTGGCAAGCGCTGGCATCGTTCAGTTGTCGGTGGTGAATCCGTCTCCCGGCACTATCTCCCCACCTGTCAGTTTCGACGTCACCTATCCCATCAATGTCACCGTTTTGGACCTTCCTGCCAATGATCTCGTTTGGGATCCATTTGCCCAACTCATCTATGCCTCAGTGCCCAGCAGCTACGGACCGAACGGAAACAGCATCGCGGTGATTAATCCCTCCACAGGAGCAATCACTGGATTTTTCTTCGTTGGGAGTGAGCCCACAAAACTTGCGCTTGATAGCACCTCGAAATTTCTCTACGTGGCCTGAATGGTGCTAGCTACATACAGCGGTTGGATCTTCCGGGCTTCACAAACGACATCGAAATCAATCTGGGTACCCAAAATGGCGGTCCGAATCTGGCCGGAGCAATCGCAGTATCTCCCACGAACTCGCACACGATTGCGGTAGCGCTCAATGAGGGCAGTTGCTGTTATCCAAACGGTCCACTCGAATTTTTTACTGATGCGACGAAACTTGCGAACTCCGTCAGTTCACCGTACATCAACCAAATCGCCTTTGCCAGCGGATCTACCCTATATATGGGTACTATTCCGACACGCTGAGCCAGATCACCGTCTCTTCCACCGGAGGAACCTTAGCCCAGCAGTGGACGGGGGTTGTCGACGGAAGCACGTTCCAATACTCCGGCGGGTTGGCCTTTGGAAGTAACGGTGAGGAATTCAATCCCGCGACCGGCTTACTGCAAGGGACCTTCGATGTAGGCAATACTTGTTGCAATGGCAGCACTCAAGTCTTGGCGGATTCAGCCATCAATCGTGCCTTTGCCCTAGGCCAGACTCCTTTCTTCGGCCCCCTAGGAATCACTAGCTACAATCTCTCCGAGTTCACACCTTTGGCCGTAGCGAGTCTGGCTGAACTTACCGCCAATAACCCTTCGATTTCCAAATTCATGCAATGGGGCCCCAACGGCTTGGCTTTTATTCTGTCCAGTGGTTGTTGCGGCACCCCCACCACCTCTCAGGTTGTGCTGGTGCAAAGCCCTACCTTGCTCCTCACTGCCACCAAGACCATCAGCCCTGCGCCAGTTACTCATTACTCAAGCCCTGCGACTGTTACTCACGGAAGCGGAAACACCCTCATGACAGTCCGCGGCTCCGGCTTTGTGCCCGGCTCGGTGGTCCATTGGAATAACAAGCCCTTCTCTGCGAAATACTTAAGTGGGAGCCAGTTGACGGTTTACGTGCCTAAGGCTGCTATTGCGACCCCAGGCACGGCTGCCGTTGTTGTCAAGAACCCGACGCCGGGGGGAGGGAATTCGAATGCCCTTACCGTAACCATTAAATAAAGTTGCGAGTTTAAGGTGGCCCCGTTTTCTCACGTCTGCGAGAAGCGGGGCCTCTTCTATCCCCATAGGCTTCTAGCGGGAAGTTTGTGGACGAGTTTTGCGGGCGAGAGCCTTTTTGCTATGCTCGTGAAGGCGAGACACGCTTGGACGAAACGCAATTGAAACAGCTAACTCCATAACCATCGCGACGAACGCCACATCCACTATTGCCGCGAGGGCCTTTGGGTAGCAGGGGTTCGTCTTCGGCGCTTTAGGCACCCAATGATTCCTAGTATCCGGTCTGCGGTCCTGGCCGTCGCGGCCATACCGTTTATCTACTATCTGATTGCGTTGTTTAGCATTTGGCAGTTTTTTCGCCGCCCTGTATCTCGTCGCGCAGCAGATCAAGGCTACACTCCGCGGGTAAGTATTTTGAAGCCCATTCGCGGCCTTGACCCTGACGCCTACGAAAACTTTGCCAGCTTCTGCAGGCAAGACTATCCAGATTACGAAATCCTTTTCTGCGTGGGTGAAGAGGATGATCCGGCTGTCCCCGTACTGGAGAAGCTAGCGCGCGATTTTCCGCAGCGCCGCATTCGGGTGTTGTTCGGCTCGGGCGGAGTGGGATCGAACGACAAGGTGATCAAGTTGGCGCGCCTGGTCAGCGAAGCGCAGCACGAAGTTGTGGTGATCAGCGACAGCGATGTCCGTGTGCAGCCCGACTACTTGCGCAAACTGGTTGCTCCTTTGGCCGATTCCAAAGTGGGTGCAGTGACCTGCTTTTATGTAGCGACGGAAGATAAGAATCTCACCGAGAGTCTCCAGTCGATCGGCATGTTTTCCGATTTCTACGTGGGCATCCTGGTGGCGCGTCAACTCGATGGAGTGAAGTTTGCGTTGGGGCCAACGATCGCTACAACCCGCCAGAGGCTGGCGGGCTTCGGTGGCTACGAAGCGATCAAGGATCGTCCCGCGGATGATCTGCTGGTGGGTCGCCTGATTGCCGAGCAGGGCTACGAGGTTGAGCTCCTTCCTTATACTATTTTGACGGTGGCAGATTACGGTTCTATGCGCGATCTTTTTCACAAGAGACTGCGCTGGATCGTAGTCATGCGGCACTTGCGGCCCTGGGGACACTTCGGGTTGATTTTCACTTTGGGGTTGCCTTGGTGCTTCGTGGGAATTGCTGTCCAACCCACAATTGCAATCACGCTAGGATATCTCGGCACCTATCTTGCCATGCGATTCGCGATGACGTGGATGGTGGGGACGTGGGGCCTAAGGCATGACGTGCCTTGGAAAAAATTGGCCTTGATTCCGGTGTGGGATGCGCTCGCGTTCTGCATTTGGCTCACCAGTTTTTCGCGCAACAGCATTCGCTGGCGCAATGTCGAATACTACATTCGAGAAGGCACGCTCGTGCCCGCCGCGCCAATCGACCCGGCCAGGCACTGACTATCTCAGACTGGTAATTAGCTTCCCAATTTTGCGTTCAATCGGCTGCGCTCGCGCTTCGTAGAACGGCCATTTCCGTTGTCCCCGCCGGCCGATTCTGCGACGATCTCAAGAGAACCTTTGGTCACAGGCACGGGTTCGCGCTCGGCCTGCGCCCGGCGTTCGTTTGAGGGCTGCCGCCAGTTGACTCTCGGCAGCATCACGGCCGTATCGACACGGTCGCGATATTTCAGTGCTACATTCATCAGGGAATCCAACAGCGAATCGGAAAGCAAATGCGGCTCCAGACCGAGTTCAATCAGCTTCGAGTGTTTCGCATTGTAATAATGCTCTTCCTTTTCTACTCGCGGATCTGGCAGATGATCGACTGTAACCGCCAAACCTAACTTTTTACCCGCGCTCTGTACCATTCGCGCCAGATCCAGAACTGAAAATTGCTCCGTGAACTGGTTGAAGACCCGGCATTCCCCGCGAGCCGCCGGATTCAAACATGCAATCTCGACACACTTCACTGTGTCGCGGATATCCAGGAACCCGCGAGTTTGGCCTCCCTTGCCGTACACGGTGAGCGGGTATCCAATGGCGGCCTGAACGCAGAAGCGATTGAGCACCGTACCGAAGACTTCATCGTAGTCGAAGCGATTGATCAGCGCTTCATCCAGGCATACTTCGTCGGTAACAGTCCCATATACGACGCCCTGGTTGAGGTCAGTCGCACGTAATCCCCAGATTTTGCACCCGAACATAATGTTGTGACTGTCGTGCACTTTTGAGAGGTGGTAAAAGGAGCCGGGCTGCTTGGGGTAGGGCACCGTGTCTTTGCGGCCGTTGTGCTCGATGGTGATGTAACCTTCTTCAATATCGATATTGGGCGTGCCGTATTCCCCCATCGTGCCGAGCTTGATCAGGTGACAATCGGGCTGAAACTCGCGCAGCGCAAATAGTAGATTGAGCGTACCGACGACATTGTTCACCTGCGTGAAAACAGCGTGTTTGCGGTCAATCATGGAATAGGGAGCAGCCCGCTGTTCAGCGAAGTGGACGACTGCTTCAGGTTCAAAGTCCTTGATCACCGAGGAGAGAAAGTCGTACTCCGTTACGTCGCCCACGAAGAGATCGATCGTGCTTCCGGTGAGTCTCTGCCAAGCCCGCAATCGATCCGAAAGCGGAAGGATGGGCGTAAGGGTCTGAACACCAAGTTCGTGGTCCCACTGCCGGCGCGCATAGTTATCGACAATAGAAACGGAATGTCCCTTCATCGACAAATATAGAGCGGTGGCCCATCCGCAGTAACCGTCTCCCCCCAACACTGCAATCCTCATAACCTCTCCTTGGCTCCTCTTCTGAGAATAATCTATAAAACGAGTCTACTTCAGAAAACACTGCAACTTTTTCAGCTTGTGCCCAGCGCCTTAACGGCCGCCCCTTCGGAGCTGGCGATTGGATGATTCGTAAGAACGACCTTCCCGCCACTTGCCGTCACCAGATTCAGATTCACGGCACCCACCAGCGATTCCAATTGAGGAACTACATTTTCTTTTGCAACGATGTATGAGCGCTCCGGCTTTAGCCAGAGATTCTTGAATTGCGCATCATCGATAAACACATCGGGTGCGTCTGGAGCATAAGCTCCATACTCCAGATTATAGAATCTGCCATTTCGAAGCAGCGCGCTACTGTTGGTGTAGAAAAAAATGGAAGAAAACGTGTAATAGTGGTGATCGATGATCAGCGTCCCCTGCGGCGATTTCAGAATCGCTTCAGCCAGCGGCCTTGAAGACATGAAAGGATCAAAGGCGGCCATGGCAAGGCGAGCCGCGTGAAAAAACAAAATCATCATCAGAGCGGCCGCCAAAAATGCGCGCTGGCCGGCGAATATCCAAGTTGCCAAAGCGCCCAGGCAGAAGGCCACCGCTGCCACCAATAGAGGCAATCGAAGATAGGCGAAGGACGCCACAGTGAGATCCTCCATGTGCCCCAACGAGAGCTTATACGCTCCGGGATGTTGGCTGAGTGCCTGTGAAATATCTCCGGGCGCGGCCATATTGCGGGTGATAAGAAACAAAGTTAATGTCGCGACTCCGGCACCCGCCGCAACTATCGAGAGCGCACGCGTGCCGCGCTTTATCCAGACGCCTTCGGCTGCCATGGCTGATCCTAAAAGGAGTGCGAGCGCCGGATAGCAGGGCATCGAATAATATTCCTGGGTGGTGGAGAAGGTGAAAAAGACCAGCACAAAGCCAGTCAAGCAAAGCGCCAGAAGCCGCGTCCGTCCTGCGCGATCCACCGGCTTGAAGGAGAGCTTTGTAATCGCAGGAAAATACACACTCCAGGGAAATAACCACACCAAGTGGAACAGCCAGAAGTAGAGGCGCGGGACGGTGTTGTAATCTCGCGGATAGCGCAGATTCAGAAAACGCAGTAGTTGCTCATTGATGAAAAAAAACCAGAAAAAGCCGTGGTATTGCCCCGGACCACTGTGAAGTGTGAAAGCGAAGTAAGGTGGATTGCGCAACGTCGCCAGAATGTGCCAGGGTGCCGCGATGAGCAGAATTATCAGTAACCCGCTAAAGAGTCGTAACCTGCGCCATGTGGCGGCAGAAAAGAGCTGGTGAGTAATCGAAAGATAGATGACGCCTGCCGCGAGCGGAAACAGAACTCCGATCAAGCTCTTCAGAAGAAGACCCAGCCCAAGGCTCGCGGCCAACACGAAAGCCCAAAATCGCGGATGCGGCTCAGTTTCGTCCAAGGCGCGAAGGAACGCCCACATGGCTAGAGCCACGGTAAGAGTCAGCATCACGTCAGGAATCAAAATTCGCGTGAACAAAAACAGTCCAATGCAGGTAGCCATGCATAGACCCGCATAGAATCCCGCACGCCGGCCAAACGCCCAGGCGCCAAAGGCAGCCGTCAACCAGCAGAGCCCAATGGCCGACAACGCGATCGGAATGCGCGCTGCCCAGTCGTGCGCACCGAAAATCACGTAGCTCGCGGCCATTGCCCAGTACACAAAAGGAGCCTTCTCCAGGTACACGACGCCATCCAGCCTGGCAGTCACCCAGTCGCCCGAAGTCAGCATATTGCGGGAAATCTGCGCCTGCACTGCATCCACGTCATCCATCAGCGATGGAGGCGAGACGATGCAGCCCAAGTAGATCGCCCCCGCAACGAGGAGAACGCCTACGTATAGGTACCGGTTTTTTCTGGTATCCAAACGTTCGTGCTCGGGGACGCGGCTGCTTGAATCCCCCACTTTTTCATCCATAGAAACAGCACCATCAGGCCCCATATGTGATAGCCGACATTGATTTGTCTCCCCAGGTGTTGCCGGATATAAGTCTCGATTACGTCCCGCCGGAATAAACCCTCGTAATCGGAAGCACTGTCAAGCAAAACATCTGTCATCAGCGAACGCAAAGGTCCACGAAGCCAATCGTGCGCCGGAATGTCGAATCCGACTTTCTTCCGCCGAAGAACTGAAGCGGGAAGCTTGTCTCGCATCAACTCCTTCAGAATAACCTTTTGCTTCGAACCACGAATCTTCAGTGACGCGGGCAAGGAGGCGGCGAATTCGACAATGCGATGATCGAGAAAAGGCGGGCGCACTTCTAATGAGTGAGCCATGCTCATGCGATCGGATTTGTTCAGAATGTCATCGGGAAGAAAGTATTTCTGATCGAACCATAGGAATCGCGCCAGATCGTCAGGGGTTGAAGGTCGGGAGCGCAGTTCACCCAGAACATGATCCAGGGCGTTTGGCAGCTCCATGCACACCAACGCCGCTTTCTGCGCGTCGCTGAAAGTTCCATTCCAGTAAACGTGCGCCCGCTCGGGAGCCATCTGGCACCCTTCCAGGAACCTCTTTAGCTGATACTCGAGGCTGATCTTGTCGTCTGAGACCGGCCAGGCCTGCAAAGCATCGAGAGCGAGCTGTATAGCTTTTCGAGGCAATCGCCGCGCCAGAGCGGCCACGCGGTTGGCGCGATGCGTGAGATAGCCACCAAAGAGCTCGTCCGCTCCTTCACCACTCAGACTGACCGTCGTCCTGGTCTTGCTCAACTTGGAAAGAAACCAGACGGGAAGCGCTCCCGCATCCGCCGAAGGTTCATCCGAGTAATAGGCGAACTGCTCGATCACCTCCCGGAGATTGACCTCCGGGTTTAGGTCCAACTCCTCATGCTCGGTCTGGTAGTGCTGTGCGACCGCGCGGACGTAGGCGGTTTCGTCGAAGCTGCGTCCTTGGAACGAAATCGAGAAAGTCTTGAGCGGTACGCCGCACTCAGCGGCATAGTGCAAGATCGTTGAAGAATCGATGCCTCCGCTTAACCACATGCCCAGTGGAACATCGGATATCAAGTGCTCGCGAACGGATTGCCGCAGAAGATCGTCCAATTTCTCGCGAGCAGATTCCAGAGTCCAATCGCGCCGGACTCCGAAGGGCAGTTGCCAATAGGAGTCCGAGAAGGCTTCCCCGTCCCGCCATTCCATCCACTGCCCGGGAGGAAGTTTTTCGATGCCTTCAACCAGCGTCCAGGGGCAGGGGACGTAGTTTAACGAGAGATAACAATCGAGGCCGTCCAGGCTGAGCCGTCGCTCAATCTCAGGATGGATCAGAATCGCCTTTAATTCCGAGCCGAAGAACAAGTCGTCTCCGCGTCTGGCGAAATAAAGGGGCTTGATGCCCAAACGATCCCGCGCCAAGACCAGCCGCTTGGTCGATTCCGTCCACAGAGCGATCGCAAACATGCCTCGCAAACGCGCAAAAGAACCTGTATCCCATTCCAGGAAGGCGCGAAGAACAACTTCCGTGTCGCAGTGGGAGTAAAAGTGATGGCCGAGTCCCTCAAGTTCGCGCCGTATTTCGTGATGGTTGTAGATTTCGCCGTTGAACACAAGGGCCACATCGCCATCTTCAGAAATGACGGGTTGGTCGCCGGCCGCGAGGTCTATAATTTTGAGCCGCGCTCCGCCCATACAGCAGAGGCTGGACTCGAACACGCCTTGCTGGTCCGGCCCACGATGAATGAGTGTCGCGAGGGCGCTATGAATCCGACCGGAGTCGGGCGTCCATCGCTTCCGGGTAAAGCCAACAATGCCGCACAAGTGACTGCTCCTCTACTCTCTATTTCTGCTTATCGCTTGTCCTGAATGATTCGCGACTCTCCCGTAGCGGGTTGTGGAGAATCGGTGATACAGCGCAGCTGGGGAACGTTTCCAAGTTTTGAAACACAGGATCAGCGCCGTCCCGTGATCACGATGGCGACGCCAATGCAAACCAGTAGCACGCCAGCCCACCTTCTTCGCGTAACCTTTTCGCCAAGAAAGAATTTCCCTCCCAATGCTCCGGCAGCATAGCTCAACGCGGTAACGGGAACCACCAAACTGACATTTTCCTTCGATAGTACTGCGAGCAGAGAAAAGAACGCAATCCCCATCATTGTCACTCCAACCCACATCCACGAAACTCGCAACGCGCGGGCGAAGAACCTGACCAGGGCCGCCGGGCGAAAATCCTTCACCTCGCCTACCACCTTCATGGCGCGGCTGACACAGAGCTCGCCTCCGGTCCCGGCCCCAATGATCAGAAGATAAAGGATAATCTCGCGCATTTATCTTGGCTCCGTGGTACGCGGAGGCGTCTGCCCAACGACGAGAACACCCAGGCAGATGAGAAGCACTCCCATCCAACGCGTCGGTGTGACCACTTCGCGCAGCATGAAGTGAGCCAACAATGCAACCATACCGTACGCTGCCGACGAGGCTGGCTGGACATAGCTGTAGTCCGCCCAGGAGAGTACCAGCATGTAAGCGACAAAAAACGTGACGAGAGACCCAATGCCCAGCCAAATCGTGCCCGACGTGACAACGTGGGAAACAAAGTCAATTGCCCCTGGTGTTGTTCCCATGCTCGCCGCACCGATGCGCTTCATCCCCTTACCAAGAAGTACATTCCCGAGCGGGCCGAAGATCACCATCAAAAAAATCAAGAGATAGGTCTTGAAGTGGAGACTGGAAGACGGCTTCATGCGGGATTTGAACCTCTGGTCTGACCGAAATAAGGGCATTTGCCCTCAACGAATCGATGCCTCCACCCGATGAATGCGGCGCTTGGAATAATCAGGCGCAAAAAAGTCATAATGTATGTTACTTGATTTCCTGATCAGCCCCAAGCTCTCGAAAATGAACTTCGTTCGCGCCCATCTCAGCTCATTGGTATCTCAGACTTTCTACTCGATCCAGCGTCGCGCAGGGATGGCTGGAGCCGTTCCGAACAGAATGCCTACCGCTGCAGATGTGAAGTCAGGTGCGATGCGGGTCTCAATGGACGATCAATGGTAGCGCTACCGGGAATCGAACCCGGGTTTGAAGATTGAGAATCTTCCGTCCTAACCCCTAGACGATAGCGCCACGCCCGAGACCTTCGATTATAACAAAGGCCCGCCCGTGGTTTTCTTGTCCGCGGCGGCTTTCCACAGCCCTGAGGGTTTATACTTGTTTCACACTGCTCAAAAATTTAACCGCTTCTCCTATTTAGGTCGCGGGGCAAAGTGTATGTGGCTCGCCGAACAACTAAATTCATTCCTCAACTTAGGTGAATGCAAGGAGTATCCAATTATGGCAAGGTCCAAGTCCATCCCGGGCAGCAAGATTAATCGCAGCAACAAAGAAAAACCAGTAACCAGCAGCGCGGGCGAATCATCTGAAGGTGAAGTGAAGACGATTGCGGTCGAAGGCATTGCGGCCGAACATGCGCCAGAGTCAACGGCGAAAAAAGTCACTACCGAGGCAAAAGTGACACCCACGCTCAAGGCCAATTCAGAACCACGCAAGATGGAAGTCATGAAGACTGACTCCCGCAAGAATCTGGTCCCGATCAATCTGGAAGACGAAATCCGCCGTCGTGCCTATGAACTCTATCAGCAACGCGGATGCGCATCCGGTAACGAGGCCGATGATTGGTCGGCCGCGGAGCGTGAAGTGCGTCAACGTTATCGCCAACAGAGTGCATAGCCACGCCGTGTTGTAACCTCAGACGCGGCGGCTGACTGCCCGGCCGCCTGTTCGTGCTGCGACCGTTTGCGGACGAAACATCTGCAAAAGGTCAGGCCGTTTTGCCACGTCCAAGCGACAAGCGCGCCCCGGTTGCGATGCCGGGTGATTTCTGAAAAAATAGCGGGGGCTCCCTCACATGGCGGAAATTGGTAGCTTCGCACTGCTCCTAGGGCTGGCATTGAGCGTCTACACGTTCTTTGCCGGGATCGTGGCATTAACTTTTCAGAAACACGCTCTGCAGCCCGCAGGAGGGCCGGGGAGTCGGCTCACGCTGCGCACCGGCACCGGGGCCCTGGGGAATGAAGGTACACTAGCTGCCTTGCTGCGGCGTGGTTCGGAGCGCATCGGTGAAACTGCCCGCCGTGCCGGCATCGCCACTTTCGCCGCGGTTTTTCTTGCCGCGGTGGTACTCGTCATCTGTGCCTTCCGCGATGATTTCACCATCGCCTACATTTTTCATCACAGCAACCGCGATCTTCCCGCTCCCTACAAGTTTGCTGTCCTGTGGTCGGGACAAGAAGGCTCCCTGCTGTTCTGGTCGTTGCTGCTCGCAGCCTACGGCTTCGTGCTGCGATTGCGTCACAAAACCGACCCGCGTTTATTCGCCTACGCCTCGGTGGTTTTGGCCGGAGTGCAGATTTTCTTCCTGTTGCTAGTGAATTTCGCCGCCAATCCCTTCGGCATTCTGGAAGGAGCGTTGCGCCCCGATGGCACGGGGCTGAATCCTCTTCTGCAATATCCCGAGATGGTGATTCATCCGCCCATGCTCTATCTGGGCTACGTCGGATTCACCGTGCCCTTCGCTTTCGCGCTGGGCGCGCTGATCATGAAATATCCCGGCGAAAAGTGGATTCACATCACCCGCCGCTGGACTATGGTCACCTGGGGTTTCCTCACCATCGGAGTCTTTCTGGGGGCACACTGGGCCTACTCTGTGCTCGGCTGGGGCGGATATTGGGGATGGGATCCCGTCGAGAACGCTTCTTTGATGCCATGGCTCACGGGCACGGCCTTTCTGCACTCGGTCATGATGCAGGAAAAGCGCGGCATGCTGAAGATGTGGAATATGTGGCTGGTGTTCGCCACGTTCTGGCTGGCCATTCTGGGAACGTTTCTCACGCGCAGCGGAATCATCAGCTCGGTGCATGCCTTCGCGCAATCTTCCATCGGTACCTGGTTTGCCTGGTTTCTGGCGATCACTTTTATTGTGTTCGTTTTTTTCTTCTTCAAAAACAAATCGCATCTGGCCAGCGAGCACAAACTTGAATCTCTGGTATCGCGCGAATCCAGTTTCCTGTTTAACAATCTGCTCTTCGTTCTTCTCTGCTTCACCGTGCTCTGGGGGACTTGGTTCCCGAAGATTTCCGAACTCGTTCAAGGCAACAAAGTTACGGTTGGCGGGCCGTTCTACAACCGCGTCGCCATCCCTGTCGCATTGCTGCTTCTCATTCTCACCGCTGTAGGTCCGCTGCTGGC
>DATNMU010000148.1:0-14584 GCA_035602195.1 Candidatus Acidiferrum sp. | reverse complement strand
GCGGCGGCATATTTTTCTGTATCACTGAGCTGCCGGGAATGCGCCTTCACCCACTCGGCAACCGCTATTTCCGGGAGGAAGACGCTGACAGCAAAAGTCAGCTTGCGGTCGGAGGTGACATCGAAAACAAATTCGGTAGCGGGAGCTTCGGGGTCGTCCCGCAGGGCGGGGCGCTGGCCGACAAAGTAATACTGATAGACGTATCCCTGGGCGCCGGCATAGGTCTTCAGGCGACGGATTGTCATCGCAGACATTATGAACCGTCGGCTCTGGTTTGTCGTCGACCGAGGTGTGCTTGGTTTCGGGGTAAGTTCCTGAAATCAAACGAAAGCTCGCGTTGAAGCGTAAGTCCCAAGTCGGTTGAAATCTTGCAACTAAGTTTTCTGCCACAAATTGCCGATACTTCCTCTGCATGATGCCGGCATCGATTTCGGTTGCCTTCGGAGCGCTGGTGGTCGTAGCGCTTTATCAGCAATTCCGCATCTACCTGATTCATCAGAAGTCGAAGAAGCGCGAGGAACTGTTTCAGATCGTCACGGAAAACGCGGCTGACATGATCGCGCTGGTGGATGTGAAGGGGCGGCGGCTTTACAACAGTCCTGCGTATAAGAGGATCCTCGGCTATTCGGCATCGGAATTGGGCCAGACTTCCTCATTTGAACAGATCCATCCGGATGATCGTTTCAAAGTGTTGGAGGCGGCGCGTGAAGCGCGAGCCACGGGAGTCGGCAAGAAACTGGAGTACCGCATCCGTCACCGGGACGGCACGTGGAGGGTTTTGGAGTCGATCGCCAGCACCGTTCGGGACCAGAAGGGCGAAGTCACGAAAATGGTCATCGTAAATCGTGACGTCACGGAGCGCAGACGAGCCGAGGAACAATTGGAGCACAACTCGTTTCACGACGAGCTGACCGGATTGCCCAACCGGCGCCTGTTTCTGGACCGCCTACAGCACTTGTTCTCCCGTGCGCAGCGCAGCCCTGACCGGCAGTATGCGGTGCTGTTCGTGGATCTAGATCATTTCAAGACCGTCAACGAAACCATGAGTCCCGCGATGGGCGATCAGGTGATCATCGAGATGGGGCAGCGTTTAGCGGGTTGTCTCAGGGACCAGGACACGGTTTCGCGGCCGCAGGACCGATTGCCGCTTAAAAGTGCCGTCTTGTCGAGGATGGGCGGGGACGAGTTCACCATCCTGCTGGAGGGCGTAGTCGATCCGAGTGATGCGATGCGAGCCGGCAAACGAATTCTGGCAGCTGTGGCTGAGCCGTTTCTGGTGAACGGCCGCGAAGTGCGGACCACGGCAAGCGTTGGCATCGCCTTAGGTACAACCGCATATGCGCGGGCGGACGAACTGCTGCAGGATGCCGATGTGGCCATGCGCCGTGCCAAGGCCATGGGGGGAGCACGTTGTGAAGTATTCGACGAGGCCATGCACACCCGTGCCGTCAACCGGCTGAAGCTGGAGGCGGAATTACGCGAGGCAATGGAGAAACGCGAGTTCCGCGTGTACTACCAGCCGATCGTGGCATTGAAATCGAAACAGATCGTCAGCTTCGAAGCATTACTCCGCTGGCAGCACCCGCAGCAAGGCTTGATTTCGCCGCACAAGTTTATTTACGCGGCGGAGGATACCGGCTTACTTTTTTCTACCGGCCAGTGGCTGATCGCTGAAGCATGCAAGCAATTGCGGAGCTGGAAGGCCGACATTCCCACGCTGGGGACGCTTACCCTAAGCGTAAACGTTTCCGCCAAACAGCTTGCCAATTCACAGTTCGTCGTCGATTTGGAATCGACCCTCCACCAGAGCGGGATCGATCCCGCCCATTTGTGCGTGGAAATAACCGAGGACGTAGCGGCGTCAGATCCGAAACTGACTGCAACCGTTCTTTCCCAACTCAAGCAACTGCGAGTGGGATTGGTCCTCGATAATTTTGGAACGGGCAGCTCCTCCCTGACTGGGCTACGGCAATTCCCCATAGAAGCTCTGAAGATCGACCGTTCACTGGTGGGTGGGATGTTGCTGGATCGCGGTGCCTGTGACACGGTTGAACTGATCGTCTTGCTGGCGCACAAATTGAAACTGAGAGTGATCGCGGAGGGCATCGAATCGACAAAACAGTTCGATCACCTCCTGGCACTCGGTTGCGAACTAGGACAAGGGTACCTGCTCTCTCAGCCGGTGGATGGCAAAGCCGCCGAGACGCTGCTGCGCCAAACCCACTTCGCTTCACGCGTGAATGTGGCCGGAGCGCGGTAATCCTGAGGAAGAGCCTTGGCATGTTGGCGGTGGCAATTCTCCTGCCTACACCGCCCGCTAGCTTGAAATTGCGGGAAACCTAAAATCGAGCCTATGTCGGATTAAAGGACTCCAGCTTTCGTGCCGATTGATTGCTCATGGCGATCACCCCGATATTCTCGTCACCTTAGGAGCGCGAATGAACTGGTTCAATGACATGAAAATCGGGAAAAAGCTAGCCTTGGGATTTGGAACGATAGAAATCCTGATGATCGGCTTGGGAGTCTTCTCCATCATTCAGCTCTCCAGAGAGAACGCCAACACCGTAGAGATTGCCACCAACTCGTTGCCCAGCGTCAGGGCCGTCGCGGAGCTGAGATTTGAAACCGCGACCCACCGGCGCGATACCCTGAATTACATCCTCGCTACTGACAAGAGGCAGCACTACGAGCAGAGGATCAATGCAAGTCTGAGTGCTGTGGCCGACGGTCAGAAAACTTATGAACCCCTGATCTCTTCCGATGAAGAACGGCAGCTCTATCAGAGATTCTGCGAGCAATGGGATAAGTACAAGGCGGTGAACAAACGAGTGATCGAATTGGCGAAGCAGAAAAAAAACACAGACGGGGCTAAGCTCGCGCAGTCGGAGGGCAGTCAGTTTTTTGAAGCCGCGGAGAAATATCTGGCGGATGAGGTGGAGCTTAACAGTAAAGGAGGGGTGGAGGCCGCGAAGCAGGCCGCCGTGGCCTATTTAACTTCGCGATACTGGGTAGTTGGCATCCTGATCGGTTCGGTCGGGCTGGGCTTTCTTGTAGCGACCAGCCTGGCCCGCTCAATCGCCACCTCCGCCACGAAGATGCTTGCCATGATTCAGGAAGTCGCCGTCAACAATCTGGCCATCCAGGATCTGCAGATCAGATCTAAGGACGAAATCGGGATGGCTGGCGAGGCCTTGAACCGGATGAAGAATAACTTGCAGAAGCTCATGCAGTCCATTGCCGGGACGGCGTCGCACGTGGCCAGCGCCAGCGAGGAAATTTCCTCCTCCGCCACGCAGCAGGCACAGAGCGCCGAGACGCAGAAGGACCAGGCGGTACAAGTCTCTACTGCCATGCAGGAGATGTCTTCCACGGTGAACTCGGTTTCCGACAGTTGCAACAAAGCCGCCACGGCCGCCAGTCAGGCTGCCGAGACCGCCCGACTCGGCGGTTCCATCGTGGCAGGAACTCTGACCAAGATGAAAGTGATTGCGCAATCGGTGGGCGCCACTGCCAAGAAGATGGAAGAGCTCGGCAGGAGTTCGGACCAGATCGGCCGCATCATCGGCGTTATCGATGACATTGCGGACCAGACCAATTTGCTCGCCCTGAACGCCGCCATTGAAGCTGCCCGCGCCGGTGAACAAGGCCGCGGTTTTGCGGTGGTGGCTGACGAAGTTCGCAAGCTGGCGGAACGCACTACCACAGCCACCAAGGAAATCGCCCAGATGATCAAGAATATTCAGGACGAGACCAAAGTCGCCGTGGTGGCGATAGAAAGCGGCACCAAGCAGGTGGAGGAAGGGGTGACTTCGACTGCCAAGGCCGGAGATTCGCTGCGGGCGATTATTCAAATGTCGGAAGAGGTAGGAGGAATGATCACCGAGATTGCGACGGCGGCAACAGAACAGTCCAGCACTACTGAGCAAGTGAACATCAATATCGATCAGATTGCTAAGCTGGTGAAAGAGTCGGCGATCGGTGCGCAGCAGTCCGCCACGGCTTGCCAGGATCTCTCCAGTCTCGCCCTCGATCTGCAGACCATGGTCAGCAAGTTCAAGCTGGAGAGCTCCTCTGGCGGAGAAATTCATCGAGCCAGCGGTCCGGCCGAACTCACGCCGGCTCATCCCAAGGCATTCGCCGCCAGCGCACGCTAGATAAGCCCTACATCCGCTTTAACGACCCCTCTGCGTCCAGGAATATCCTCAACCATCAATCTTGGCTTCCCGCAACTGCTTGACCGCCGTTTCCGAACTGACCGGCGAATAGTATACTTCCTTAAAAGTGTAGGACTTCGCCTTTGCAGCCAGGACCGGCATGATCTCGATATGCCAGTGATAGTCTTCGTCAATGGTCTTCCAGAAACCGAGAGTCTTCGAGGGATGCAGGCTATTGGGCGAGGTGTGCAGCACGAGGTGAAAGCTTTCCGTTACGGTGCGGACCCGCTGCAGAGTCCGGCGGAGTAGCGCAGCGAGATTGGTCCGCAATCCCGGCTTCGACAATCCAGTTCGCTCGAACGATGCTTCGTGATTTCGAGGCAGAATCCAAGTCTCATACGGAACGCGCGGAGCATACGGCCCGATGGCAACGTAATCTCCTCGCGCTTCGATGACGCGCGAAGCCTGTCGCTCCTCCTGGGCGAGAATGTCGCAGAAAACGCAGCGTTCTTTCTGTCCAAAATATTCGCGTCCTGCCCGCAACTCATAAAGCACGCGGCGCGGAACGAAGGTTGTGGCGGTGATCTGCGACGAGGGATGAGCGAACTCCTGCCCTGCGCTGGATCCGTAATCCTTGTAAAGACTAACGTACTTGATACGTGAGTCGCGTTTGAGGTCCAGAATACGTTCGGCGGCGAGGCGGAGAAACTGACCGATCTCGTCGTCGCTGGCATTCCAAAGCTGACGGTCGTGCCTTGGATTCTCAACCAGAACTTCGTGAGCGCCCACAGAACTCATGCGGTCGTAAATGCCGTCTCCGCGGCGCGCGGGTTCGCCTTCGATGTGGTAAAGCGGAGTTGGGTGCACCATGGAACGCGACGACCAATTGACCGATGCGGGCACCGAGGAGATGACTTGCGTAGCGTCCGGCGAGTCCGGACAAAAACGGCAGGCGCCTTCAGAGCGCGGAACGCTGAGGGTTGTCTCGTCTCCCGTCATCACCCAGGAGCGCGTGATGGGATCTTTGCGGAGTTCCATGTATTAGGTAAACACTGCGAGAGAATCCGCGTCAACTGCGATTTCAAGATTGCGCGGCCCTAGCCTGAGTAAAAGGCGACGACGTGGCTTTGTTATAATCCGCGCCAAGCCTGCTTTTCATCATGAATGAGCCGTCCACTCCGCTAATGCGGCAATATGCCGCCGTCAAGAAGGAGCATCCCACCGCGTTGCTGTTCTTTCGACTGGGCGATTTTTATGAATTGTTTTTTGACGATGCGATTGTGGCGTCGAAAGAGCTGCAGATTACGCTGACCTCCCGCAATAAGGAAAAAGGTATTGCGGTGCCCATGTGCGGAGTGCCGCACCACGCAGCCGAAGGCTACATTGGCAAGCTCATTCGCAAGGGATTCAAGGTGGCTATTTGCGAGCAAATGGAAGATGCGCGCCTGGCCAAGAAACTGGTGCGGCGCGAGGTGACGCGAGTGGTCACGCCCGGGACAGTGGCCGATTCGTCGCTGGGATCAGAAGAGAATAATTTTCTTGCCGCGCTGGCTGAAGTAGGTGATCGGGTCGGCTTTGCGGCGCTGGATCTCTCTACCGGAGAGTTTCGCGCTACAGAATTCTCCGGGGACGGAGCGCTGCGCCGGGTTCAAGATGAGTTGGAACAATTGCGGCCGAAGGAATTACTGTACGGGTCGACGGCCCCGTTGTTTGATGCAAACGGGTTCGATTCAAGAAGCAGCCGACGCCAGACGCCGCAAACGCGCGCACCAGGGATCGCCTGCACGGACACTCCGCTCGACGACTGGATTTTTGCCCCTGATCATGCCATTCCGTTGCTGGAGAATCATTTCGGTGTGCTCTCGCTTGAAGGTTTTGGTCTGGCCGGGCGCACGGCGGCTGCGGCTGCGGCGGGAGCGATTCTTTACTACGTGCGCTCGACCCAGCGTGGATCGCTCGACCACGTCGACCGCATCGGCTGGTACGAGCGGCAGAGCTGCCTGGTGCTGGATGCGGTTACAGTCAGAAACCTGGAGTTGATCGAGCCTATGTTCGCCGGAACCGATGCGGGCGTAACTTTATTTCGCTCCATCGATGCCGCCGTCACTGCCATGGGCAAGCGGCTGTTGCGGGCATGGTTGCTGCGTCCGTCGCTCGATCTCACCGAAATCAATGCCCGCCTGGACGCAGTTGAGTCGTTGGTGAGAGACACGATAGCGCACGAGGAACTGCGCCACGCTTTCGACGGAGTGCTCGATCTGGAGCGGCTTTTGAGCCGCGTTACGCTCGAGGCTGCGAACCCGCGGGACGTGCTGGCGCTGGCCGCATCACTGGGAAAGATTCCCGCTATCAAAACCGCAGTGGTTAAATCACCGGCGCTGCGTTTGCAGACTCTTTACCGATCGCTCGACGAACTCAGCGATTTGCGAGGCCGCATTGAAAACACAATCGTGGCTGAGCCGCCGCTGACCTTTTCCGATGGTGGAGTCATCGCAACGGGAGTAGATCGTGATCTCGACGAACTGCGCGAACTCTCGCGCAACAGCAAACAAGTGCTGGCGCAAATCGAGCAGCGCGAGCGTGAGCGAACCGGCATTGGATCGCTGAAGGTAAAGTTCAACTCTATTTTTGGCTACTACCTTGAAGTTTCAAAGGCAAACCTGCATCTGGTTCCGCAGGATTACGAACGCAAACAAACGCTGGTAGGTGCGGAGCGTTTTACCACACCTGAGTTGAAGGAGTATGAGGTTAAGATTCTCGACGCGCAGGAAAAGATTGTCGAGATTGAGCGCCGCCTATTCACCGTCTTGCGCACTGCGATTGCGGCGGAAGCGAAAAGAATCCGCCAGACGGCTTTAGCATTGGCCGAAGTTGACGTGCTGGCGTCGCTGGCGCACGTCGCCGCCCTGCGAAATTATTGCCGGCCACAATTCATCGCACCGGCTGAACATGAAGCCGGAGAACTTGAGATTGTAGAAGGCCGGCATCCGGTGATCGAGCAGCAGGAAATGGCGGGCGGCAGCGAGCGTTATGTCCCGAATGACCTTTACTTGAATGCGTCCACACACACGATTCTGCTGGTGACCGGTCCTAACATGGGCGGCAAATCTACGTATCTGCGGCAAACGGCGTTGATCGTCATTCTGGCGCAGATGGGATCGTTCGTACCGGCGCGCTCAGCGCGGCTGAACGTGGTCGACCGGGTTTTCACGCGCATCGGGGCCAGCGACAACCTGGCGCGCGGACGCTCGACGTTCATGGTCGAGATGACAGAAACGGCAGCCATTCTGCATACGGCTACAGCACGTTCGCTCATTCTGCTCGATGAGGTGGGCCGGGGCACTTCAACTTACGATGGCTTGGCAATCGCGTGGGCTGCGGTGGAGTATCTGCACGCGCGCGTAAGAGCCAAAACTTTGTTTGCTACGCATTATTTCGAACTGACGGAATTGGCTGAGCAACTTTCTGGAGTAAAGAATTATCACGTCTCGGTCAAGGAAACCGGCGGCGGAATAGTTTTTTTACGCAAGGTTGAGCCGGGGGCGGCCGATCGCAGTTACGGCATAGAAGTCGCGAAACTGGCGGGTCTGCCGAATGAAGTAATCGCGCGCGCGCGCGAGGTGCTCAGCGAGCATGAATCGGCAGAACGCCAGTTGACAGAGCAACTCTCACCGGGGTCCGCGCCACCAGCGACGCAGTTAACCATCTTCACTCCGTTGTCGCAGCCGGTGCTGGAGAAGTTGCGTGAAGTAGACTTAAACAGGCTGACGCCATTGGAAGCTCTGAATCTGCTCGCGGAGTTGAAGAAAGAAATCTAGCCGGCAAGGAACTAAGTTAGAGTCGCACTGCATGCTCGTTCGCAAAACCACTCCCACCCGCGATATAGGCCAGCTATTCATCGTCGGCTTCGACGGCACCAAGATGACGCCGAAACTTGCTTCTTTGCTGACGCGTCTGCAGCCCGCAGGAGTAATCCTCTTCGCGCGGAATATAAAGAGTGCCGAGCAGACGCATCGGCTGCTGAACGATTGTCAGAAATGCGTGTCCACGCCTTTGTTTGCTTGCGTTGATCTGGAAGGTGGCACGGTCGACCGCCTGCGCGATGTGCTGGGACCAGCGCCTTCCGCGGCAGATGTGTTCGCAACGGGCGATCGCAAACTGTTCCGCAAGCATGGACAGCTGAATGGCGAGAATTGTCGCGCCTTGGGATTCACCGTTGACTTCGCGCCTGTGGTCGATCTGGCGTTTGAGGCCTCACGCAGTGTGATGAGTTCGCGGTCGGTTTCGGAGAATCCGCGCGAAACCGCCGCCTATGCTCGCGAATTTTTAGCGGGGCTTCGGTCTGCGGGCGTCCTCGGCTGCGGCAAACATTTTCCCGGACTTGGCGCGGGCACCCTCGACAGTCATCACGCATTGCCGGTGATCGAGAAGTCGATGAGAGAACTCTGGAAGGAAGATATTGTTCCTTATCGACTGCTGCGCACGCAGATGCCGATGGTGATGATTTCGCATGCGGCGTATCCGGCGGTCACGGGTGATCGAGTGCCCGCTTCCCTTTCGAAGTTGTGGATCACACAAATCCTCCGCAAGCAGATCGGCTACCAAAATATGATCGTATCTGACGATTTAGAGATGGGCGGAGTCTTGTCGGCGGCGCCAGTGGGAAAGGCTGCTGTGGAATTTATTCGAGCAGGAGGAGATTTGTGCCTCATCTGCCACCGCGAAGATCGGATCATCGAAGCCTACGACGAATTAAGTGAAGAGGCGGCACAAGACTCGAAGTTTGCAAAACGGGTTACGGAATCGGTGCGACGGGTGCTGGCATTCAAGAAAAAGTCGGTAAAAACGTTGCGCCCAGCAAAGCTGACTTCCGCAGCAGCGCTCGAAAAACTTTCACGAAAACTTTGGGAATTCGGCGAGCAAGTGAGCCTGGAGGCTCTGGTCCGGGCCGAACAAAGGGGCAATGGGAAAGTCCGGCGGCAGCGATCATGAAAACGAACGGCATGATTGTAGCCGGGGTGATGAGTGGAACCTCCGCCGATGGCATCAACGTAGCGCTGGTGCGCTTGCCAGAGACACAGTTTGCGCCTTCCCTGCCGGCTTCTGCTTCATCAGGACAAAGGAACCGCATCCCGACGAGGCCGGCGTCGTTTGAGTTCGAATTAATTGGACACGGCGAATACCCTTATCCACAAAAGGTGCGCGCTGCGGTACTGGCTGCCATGAATGCTGCGCAAGCAGGCGTGGCGGACTTGGCAAGGCTCAATTTCCTTTTGGGCGAACTTTATGCTGACGCAGTGATTTCGACAGAACGACAATTCCGAGTGAAGGCGCAATTGGTCGGGTGCCACGGGCAAACGCTTTACCACCAGAGTGAGCCGCGGACTTTTCTCGGACGGAAAATTGCCGCTACCTGGCAGACAGGAGAAGCGGCGATCGTAGCTGCCAAGGTCGGAGTGCCGGTGGTCTCGGATTTTCGTCCCGCGGATATGGTTGCTGGAGGCAAAGGGGCACCGCTGGTTCCGTTCCTCGACTATCTTCTCTTCCGAGATCCGAAGGTTGGAAGGATCGTGCAAAACATCGGCGGCATCGCGAACCTGACGGCCATTTCTCCAGGCGCGAGCGCAAGCGAACTGATCGCTTTCGACACGGGGCCAGGAAACATGGTGATCGACGCTGTTACCGAAAAGTTGTTCGCCCGCCCTTTTGATCGCGACGGTAAGATAGCGGGGTCGGGGAAAGTTTTGAATAAGGTCATCGACCGAATACTCTCTCAGAGCTTTTTCCGCACGCAGCCCCCTAAGACCGCCGGGCGGGAGGAATTCGGTCGTGAGTTTGTGCTGGCGTTTCTGCGAAGTTGTGGAGCTTCCAAGAAGCAGGATGCAGTCGCAACCGCGACGGCTCTGACGGCTCGGTCGATCGCAGATGCAGTCCGACGATGTGCAGGGGCAAAAGCAGGCGTCCGCAAGCAGTTGTTTCAGGAAATGATTCTCTCCGGCGGCGGAGCGAACAATTCCACTCTGGTCTCGATGTTAGCCGGCGAACTCGCGCCACTGGGAATACGGCTGCGACTCACCGACGAGTTTGGACTTCCGTCGGCCGCGAAAGAAGCTGCGGCATTCGCGATTATGGCCCACGAAACCTGGCACCGGCGGCCATCGAATGTGCCCTCAGCTACAGGCGCAAAGAGGGCTGCGGTACTGGGCAAAATTTCATTTCCGTAGTTTATTTGACGTGGTTTATTTAGCGTAGTTTATTTGACAGGGTCATCTTAGCCATGCCGATCTACATCTCCATGCTTCGTGGTATTAATGTGGGCGCGCACAAAAGAATTAAGATGGAACAGCTTCGGACTTCATTCGAAGGGCTGGGGTTCGAGGAGGTAAAAACCTACATACAAAGTGGCAATGTGATTTTCAAAACCGCTAAAGTTTCTGAACCGGTGTTGACCCGTCGAATTGAGAAGAAGCTTCTCGAAGACTTCGGTTTTCCTGTCTCTGTGATTTCAAGAACAGCCAACGAAATGGCCAAAGCCGTTCAGAACAACCCATTTTTGAAGGGTAGTGGAATCGACGCCGAAAAACTTCACGTCGCATTTCTTTCCGATGTTCCTGCGCCCTCCGCTCTGCAAAAATGTGAAACTCTGACCATCGCACCTGATCAGGCCTATTGTTGCGGCACAGAACTTTATCTTTACCTGCCCAGCGGAGTGTCCGGGAGCAGCTTGATGAAAAGTTCGCTTGATCGTGCACTTGGGGTCATTACCACCATGCGCAACTGGAGAACCGTAAATGCAATCCATCAAATGTGCGTGGAATGCCGCTGATGGTTCGGACAGTGTTTAGCGCACTGGCTGCCGTTTCGTTGATCTTCTCTCTGCTTTCGTGCTCGAATAAAGCTGATCCCGATACGCTGGTGATGTTGATTGAATCGAGTCCCACAAATCTGGATCCGCGCATCGGGGTAGACGCACAGTCGGAACGTATCGATAACTTGATCTTCGATGACTTGCTCTCGCGGGGCGATAACCTCGACGTAGCTCCGGGCTTGGCCGAGCGCTGGGAAGTTCCCGATCCGCTCACTTACATCTTTCATTTGCGCCACGGAGTGAAGTTTCATGACGGCCATCCCCTTACTTCCCGCGATGTAAAGTGGACGTTCGATTCTCTGCTGCAGGGTAAAGTGCGCAGCCCAAAGGCGGCGGTTTACCGCTTCGTCGACCGCATCGAAGCGCCCGATGACTTCACGGTGATTCTTCACATGAAGGAGCCATCGGCAACGCTGCTGTGGAATCTTTCGGACGGTGCGATCGGAGTTGTGCCTTACGGCAGCGGAAGCGAGATGACGACACATCCTGTTGGTTCCGGACCGTTCAAGTTTGTCAGCGCTGAGACGGACAAAGAAGTCTTGGTAGAGCGCAACGAAGATTACTGGAGCGAGAAACCGAAGTTAAAAGGCGTACGTTTCGCGGTGGTGCCCGATGCTACTACGCGCGCGCTCGAATTGCGCAAGGGGAGCGCAGATGCCGCCATCAACGCGCTCACTCCCGATACCGTGCTGGTGCTGCGCCGTGAGCCGTCGTTAGCTGTCGAACGAGCCCCCGGGACAGTGCTCGCTTATCTTGGATTTAATCTTCGTGATCCAATTCTGAAGGATGTGAGAGTACGCCACGCGATTGCCTACGCGCTGGATCGCGAGCCGATGATCGAATATCTGTGGGGCGGCGCGGCACAGCCGGCGCGCAGTATTCTTCCCCCCCAAAGTTGGGCATACAACGGAAACGTGCGGGCTTACGACCACGATCCCGAGAAAGCGCGGCAGTTACTTGACGCGGCGGGCTATCCGGCGGTGAGCGGAATTCGCTTTCACATCACCATGAAGACTTCTACCGACGAAAACACGCGGTTGATGGTAGCGGTGATACAACAGCAGTTGCGTGAAGTGGGAATCGCATTGGACATTCGCAGCTTCGAGTTCGCAACATTTTTCGCCGACGTCACTCACGGAGCGTTTCAACTGTATGGACTCCGATGGATTGGCGGTAACGAAGATCCCGACATTTTTGAATACGCATATCACTCGGCGAAGTTTCCGCCCAATGGGGCCAATCGGGGTTTTTATTCGAATCCCTCTGTGGATTCTTTAATTGACAGGGCCCGCCGCGAAGTTGATCCCAAGGTGCGGAAACCTCTCTACGCTGAAGTGCAGCGCATCCTGGCCGAAGAACTCCCCTCTATCAATTTGTGGTATCTGGATAATGTACTGGTGCACAACCGGCGTGTGCGCAATCTGCAGTTGAACCCGGCGGGAAACTACGATTTTCTGCGAACGGCGGAGCTGGGGGCGGATAAGAATTAGTCGGACGCTGGCAAGGCTCGCGGTAACGGGCCTGCGTGTGCCGGTGGCCAGGAGAGCGAGTCGAGCGTTGCTCGACCTGAACGGGCAAGAGTGCCCGTTCCCACACAAGCAGGAATGGCAGGCTGCGGTCATTGCTGACCGCAGCTTCGGCTTAACTCTTAACTCCTCTCAGGGCTGGCGTGAATGGTTCGAGGGCGGAGGTGTGACCAATGCCCAGGACCACGCGGCCGTTGACTTTCCCCTGCTTCAGGCGGGCGAGGACGTCATTGATCGAATTGAGGGGCAGGGTCTCGATGGTGGCTTTTACTTTGCCTTCGGCTGCGAAGGCGAGGGCCTCCTCCAGGTCAAGCCGGGTGCCCACGATCGAGCCGCGCACGGTGTAGCCGTTCAAAACCACATCAAAGATGGAGACGGGAAACTCTCCCGGAGGAAGGCCGTTCAGCACGCAGGTGCCCCCGCGACGCAACATGCCAATCGCTTGCTTAAATGCGATAGTCGAGACGGCAGTCACCAAAACTCCGTGAGCTCCGCCAATCTGCTTCTGAATTTCAGTGGGCGGATCTTGAATCTTGGCATCGATGGTGATGTCGGCGCCCAGCCTGCGGGCCAGCGCCATCTTTTCCGGACCGAGGTCGACGGCGGCAACGTGCAGGCCCATGGCCTTGGCATATTGAATGGCGACGTGACCGAGTCCACCAGCGCCAGAGATGACCACCCACTCTCCGGGACGGGCATTCGTTTCTTTTAATCCCTTGTAGGTGGTGACCCCGGCGCAAAGGATGGGAGCAGCATCTACGAAAGAAAGATTTTTGGGGATTCGTCCGAGATAGTCGGCTTGGCCGATTGCATATTGGGCGAAGGTTCCGTTGACGGAGTATCCGGAATTCTGTTGCTGGTGGCAGAGTGTTTCCCAGCCTGACAGGCAAAATTCGCAATGTCCGCAGGCGCTGTGCAGCCAGGCGATTCCTACGCGGTCACCTACTTTGAGATGTGTGACTCCCGCACCGAGCGCGGCTACGATGCCGGCGCCTTCATGGCCAGGGATAAATGGTGGTGTCGGTTTGACGGGCCAGTCGCCGTCTGCGGCGTGCAGATCGGTATGGCAGACGCCAGTGGCGATAATTTCGACTAGGGCCTGTCCTGGGCCGGGAGTGGGGACTGGAACTTCTTGCACGACGAGGGGCTTGCCGAACTGCTCAACCACTGCTGCTTGCATGGTTTTAGGGATGGCCATGATTTGTCCTCCTGTTGGACTAGGCTTACTTTATTTGGTCGCGGTTGGGTGGGCTGTGATATTGATCACAGCGGCTGGTGGAGTGGGTCACAAGGCGACGGAGTGAGAGTGCTGCGTTTGCGGTGCAGGAGTGGGCGAAGGTAAACTTGATGTTTGCTATGTGTGGATGGTGTTGAGGAAAGCAAGTCGAGCTTTGCTCGACCTGAACGGGCAAGAGTGCCCGTTCCCACACAGTTTTTGCCCATGCGATCAATGAGGAGAACTACATGTTAGTGGTCATGAAGGCGCACGCGACTGAAGAGCAGGTCCGCGGCGTTTGCGAAAAAATCGAGAAACTTGGTTATCGCCCACATGCAATGCCGGGCGCGCAGCGTACCGCCATTGGCATCACCGGGAACAAGGGCGAAGTGGAACAGGGCACGCTGGAAGAAATGCCGGGCGTGCAGGAAGTGATCAAGGTTTCGAAGCCCTACAAGCTAGTGAGCCGCGACCTCAAGGAAGACAATACGGTGATTCGGTTTGCTGGGACCGAGGCGACGATTGGCGGTGAGGGATTGGCGATCATTGCGGGGCCGTGCGCTATTGAAAGCCGCGAGCAGGCGTTTGCGGTGGCAGAACGCGTACATCGCGCGGGGGCGCAGTTCTTTCGCGGCGGAGCGTATAAGCCGCGGACTTCTCCTTATTCTTTTCAGGGATTGGGCGAAGAAGGGCTGCGGATTATGGCAGAAATCCGGCAGCAGTATGGGATGAAGATTATTACGGAAGCAATTGATAACGAATCACTTGATCTAGTGGAAGAGTATGCGGACATGATCCAGATCGGGGCGCGGAACATGCA
>DATNMU010000147.1:0-5738 GCA_035602195.1 Candidatus Acidiferrum sp. | reverse complement strand
ACGCGAAAGACTTGATCGGGGCAGCGGTCGCTGTAAACCATCTTTCGAAACACGGGACGCGTAGGTGTTTCGCGCACGCCCGCGATGGTGATTTGAAATGGTTCGACACAAAAACGGAGTTCGTCTGGACGAAAACCGGGTACCTCGGCACGCACGACGATGACCTCGTCGCAGTCTTCAACATCTACATGAGTGCTGTGCAGCACTTCAGATTCGGCACGAAGCCAGTCGTCAAGATCCCCGGCATGCTTTTGCTCGCGACTTTGAAATAGTTCAAAGGCGCGCCGGGCAACGCAGCCATTGACGTGGCGGATGCTGTCCAGGGTTCTGTTAATGGACATTGATTTTGCTTGTGGACCGAGTTGCACGGCTCGCCTGGTATTTGTGGACTCCCAGCCTATTTGCACGTGCGTCGTTCCTCTCTAGAAAATGTGGCGACTACCATCCGGACGGAAACAAGCCTGCAGCGAGAGTGCACCGTGCCCGATCGAGTCGTGGATCAGCAGAGCACCTGTCATTCCAACGATGGCAAGCATCCTGCGATCGGTTATGTTTTTGGGAGTGCGAGAGTTACTGCCGCCGGACGGTTAGGAAGGCCGGCAAAGTCTCGGAAGGGGTGTCGGCAGCCCGACACGTAACCGACAGATTGGGCCGTCATGTGATGATCCGCAGGAAATCGAGTTTCAGGGGAGATGATAAAAGAGCCGAGGATTGCCGCGGATATCCTGGTCATGCCCCCGCGGAGCGAAACTTTTGAGCGATCGTTTTAAAGGTGGGGATGAGGTCGTCTCCCAGCCTCATCTCGTCCCGAAGGGCGGCGGCTCCGAAACGCTCTGCCAAAGCCTTACTGTGCATGTCAGTCGCATGTCAGTCCAAACAGACATCGCCAGTATCGGCCCTTCCATCGCCTTCAGACGGTTGCTCGTTTGCGTTAAATCGAGGCCCACACAGTTGGGCATGTGCAAATCCAACGGATTTGCGGTCTTAGCCCGGATAACCGGGTTGAGCACTTATTGAGACCGCAGCGCCAACGTCAAATCCCCACATAATCCATGAACCAGGATAGTCGCCCGGCACCCTAATACGAATTAATCGGGTTTGTACTAGTCAATTCATGGTCTCTGTTCCGTATAGACCGCGATCTTGCGAGAAAGGCTTAATGGGACATTGTCACTTCGGCGGTGGGAGGAGCGGCAAGCTAAAGGGTATTAATGGGAATCTGCCGCGCGGCTCGCGCCGCGGGTCGAGGATGACGGCCGCGCTTCGATCGCGTCCAGAGCCGCGGGCTGCTTAATGAGAGTAACTGCCGATGATGCCCATTGGAGCCGCCCATCGCTATTCGAAACTTCCTCTGCTACTTTCGTGAACAGCTGATCTTTCATGGCGGTTCGTTTCGTGTAGTCGATCACATAGCTGACGGTGAATTCCAACGATCCGGCATTTACGATGAGTGCGACGGTAGGTTCCAACGGAGGGTTTTCGCTTCGATAATTGTCGCTCATCTCTTTCCAGGAAGACTGCGCTTCGACCAGGTACTCGCCAATCGACTCTTTGGCTACGCGCAAAAGCATCTCCCTGGCAAACTGGCAATCGCTGCTGGTTGCAAACAGCACTTTAATCTCGTCCCAGATAAACCGGAATCCCTGCGAGTAGTTGAAAACGATCCCTTTCAAGACAGCGCTGTTGGGGATGCGAACGATCCGGCCGTTGTATAAGTCCCCGCTGACCCAGTTCCCCGTTTCCAACAAGGTGGTTCGCAGAAGCCCGATGTCGATCACGTCACCTCGAGTGTCGCCGATCTGAACTCTGTCTCCCACGGCGTACAGCTTTGAAAAACCGATGGAGAAGGCGCCGGCAAAGCTGGCCAGCACGTCCTGCAGCGCTACTGCCACACCCGCGCTCACGACACCGAGGGCAAAGCTAAGGCGGCCCAAGCGATCTTCAAAGAGGAAAGCGAGGAAAAGGAGAATCGAGAGGTATCCGGAAAAGACGACGAACTTGCGAATCTTATAGCGCGCATCGGCCCGGCCAAAGCGCCGGGGCAGCGTTTGTTCGAGCACGCGGAACGCGGCGTGAATAATGAGGATTCCGACGGCTGCGGCAACGCACTTCACGAAGAGCGAAAGCGAAACAGCTTGTCTTAAGAGATCATTCATACAGCCACCATCACTCCCAGTTTGCCGTTAAAAGGCGAAGCAATTTAGGAAAACGCACTAACCTTCGCCGCCATCATCGAACTCCGGTTCCTCGCCTTCGAGGCAATCATTGCAAACCACCTGCCCTTTCTGGTTTCTGAGCAATTCTCACACATGGCAGTCCCGCAATAGACCCAGACCGCAACCGCTGGTGCACAACAGAACTCGCACGCTTCGTCTTTTTCAAGATGTCGTGTCATAGGCCATGGTTTTCACACTGCCTTCAACAGCCTTTGAAACTTTTCGACAGTTGCGGGCGCATCACCAGCATTCAGAAAGTGAGGACTTGACGAGTGCATAAAATTGTTCGCTTCGCGTTCTTCTCGATAGCGCACGCGCCCTCGCAAGATTGCCGACTTCGAGACTATTGCCCATGACAGGCCCGACGACTGCCTTCAGTGTGACTGGCTCCCATTTTCTTGCGCGATCCGAGTCAACCGAAGAACTGCGGCAGCGGCTGAATAGCGCACAATATCTTTCTTGTCTGACATTGCAGGCACGATATCCGCCAGCAGGGACGCATCGGCGCGCTTGGCGATTGCCTCGACCGCCGCCGCCCGGACTGTCCAGTCCTTGTCGGACACCGCTTTCGCGAGCGCGTGGCCACTGCGCGGGTCCGGGTCGCCGGCCAATTCCCGCGCAGCGGCAGCCCGCGTCGGGGCGGAGCTTCTTTTCTTCCATGCGTGCAAGGCCTCCATTCCGTATCCTCCATAAGGCAGGAAACCAATACCCTGATCAAACGCAAACCGAATGGCCCTCGACGGAGTCTTCATTTGATCCATTTCTTGGGTAATAAGCGATTCGCTGCCCTTCCGAGTGCCAACGACGAGGGAATAATAGACGTCGTATCCCGAGTTGCTCTTGAGCTGAACGAGAGCGTGACCGACAGCGAGCGCGACCGAAATATCCTTATCATTCACCAAATTTTGCAACTTCGGAATGGATTCGGTGGAACCGAGCGCGCCCAAAGCTTTCGCTGCTGCGGCTCGTACGTAGGCTTCTTTATCCCCGAGCGCGTCTTCCGCCAATCGCACTGCCGCCGGGTCTCCGGCGGCTAGGCCCAGCGCCTGGATGGCGTTTGCGCGCTTGTCTATGTTCGAGCCGTGCGCACCTCCCACGAGGATGTCCCAAGCCTGATTCTGAGTATCGACCTGCCCGGCTGACGGTCGAGACGCAGGAGGCAAGTCGATATCGGTCGGCGTGAAACACAGCAACATAGCGAGAACTCCAACGACGTTGCGCAATGCAGTGGCACCTTCCCTCTCTGGCGGCCACGCGAGTGAGCAGCCGACAACTCAAGCCAATTTGTCCATCACACGGCGCGCGGCCAAAGAAAGCATCAGGCGAGAGATTCCGCTGAAGATCATGCTGATCCCCACGAGCGCACCGGGCAAGCCGCAAAGATACGGTCGGCGCAACTCGAAACAGGGCGGCCGAAACTAGTGGTGGTGATGCTCCTCGGGTGGTCGCGCATGACCCAAACGAGCCGCGCTGCGCTCAGCCTCACTGCGCGGTATCAGTTCATGGTGCTCCACGCCACGAGCCCCGGTCCAACGATGGAAATCGCCGTCATGATGCACGTAGGAGCCGCGGTTGACCCAAGTCCGTTCCCAGCGCCCGCCGGCGATGAACACTTCGTGTCTATCCCATATGAAGCGCGTGGTGCCCCATCCCCAGGGGCGAAACGCAAAGCCGAGCGTCACGCCAAATCCAAAGACGATGGCGCCGCCAACGAAGAACCCAGGCACAGGCGGAGCGAATACGATCAGCGGATCATACACAGGAACGCAGATAAAGCCCGGATTCACCGGCAGGATTTCGATATACGGACCTCCGGAGACTACCACCTGCTCGTTGCTTTTCAGGTAGCCGTATTCCTTGGCCTTTTTCCGCATCCTCTGCACTGCGTCCATCACGTCCTGGCACTGCGCGAGAAAGGCGTTGCCCAACTGGGTCGTCCAGTCCATGTCCGAAGCCATCATCTCCAGCACCGATGGAAACGGCAGCAGCGCTTGCACGCTGGCATCCCACGTCAGGTGGTCTTCGTTGATGGCTTTGGCCAGATCGTCACCGGTCAGATAATGATGTTCATCCGCCCATTTGGCGGCGTCAGGAATTTGATCCGGGTAGGTAGCCGCAGCGAGAATTTGTGCAAGTAGAGGATCAGGATAGAGTGCGATTCGGGAGACCAGTTTGTCGAGCTCGGCTGGTTTGTAGGACGGCGGCGTTTGACCGGCGACGAGCCCGGGAGTCCCTCCGGCGATCAGCGCCAACGAAAGCACAATCAGAACGGTTTTCTGCAATAGCGGTGGAGCTCGCATAGTCCTCTTAGATCGCAAACCATTCCGATCGTTTGCAAAAAGTCCACGGCCTCCCCTACCAGGGCAATTTCAGAATGCCCGCTAAGAAAACTGCGAATCGCGCCTCGCATAATGCGCGAATCATCCGCTAGCAGAACTCTGATAAACAATTGAATTCCTCGACTGGCATTGGTCAGGGTGCCAATAACGTTTGGTTAACTGTCGATGGTCCGAGATGCTCGGTGCTCTGCTCGTGAAATGCCAAGACGCCGCATCTTGTCGAGCAAAGTAGTGCGCTTTACGTCCAGCTGATTTGCCGCACCATCTCGGCCGCCAATCACCCAATCGGTTTCGTACAGCGCCTTCAGAATGTGCGCTCTCTCGGCATCAGCGAGGGTACGAATTTTCGTGCTGACTTCGGGATTTCGAGCGGGAAGCGAAGGATGATGAAGGGTCATATCGGTCGAGAGGATCACGGACCGTTCAATAGTGTTTTGTAATTCGCGAACGTTGCCAGGCCAGGAATAATCGACCAGTGACTCCATATCCTCAGGCCAAATCACGTTAATGTGCTTGTTCAGCCGGCGGGCAAATCTGCGAGTAAAGTGCCATACCAGCGGAGCAATATCCTCCGGTCGCTCTCGAAGAGCAGGTATTTGTATCGTGAAAATGTTCAGGCGATAAAAAAGGTCATTTCGAAATCGTCCTTCTGCAACCATCCTGGTTAAATTGTGGTTTGTCGCCGCTACCAAGCGAAAGTCTACATGCATGGTCCGCGTGCTGCCGAGCCGCTCGATCTCTTGCTCCTGCAACACACGAAGTAGTTTCGACTGTAGCTCAATCGGTATATCGCCGACTTCATCCAGAAAAAGCGTGCCGCGATGGGCCAGCTCGAATCGTCCAATGTTTTGGGTGACCGCGCCTGTATAAGCTCCCTTTTCATGGCCAAATAGCTCGCTCTCCAGAAGGCCGGCCGGAATGGATGCGCAATCGGCCCTTACCAGGGCTTTGTTTCGTCGCGGGCTCAGATTATGGATGGCCTTGGCGATGCAGTCTTTCCCCGTCCCTGTTTCGCCTAATAGGAGAACGGTCGCATCTGTCGCTGCAACAACTTCCACCTTTCTCAATACGCTCTGCAGCGCTGTGCTGTGTCCAATTATGTTTGAAAAAACGTCGCTTCGGACGGTGTAAGCAATATTTTGGGTTTTGCTTTTGGGTGCTGCATCGGCGAAGTTAAGCAAAT
>DATNMU010000146.1:0-2520 GCA_035602195.1 Candidatus Acidiferrum sp. | reverse complement strand
TCCCAGCGTAATGAATCCGATGCCTGCCCCAAAATACCCGCCGTAGACTGCGACCAGCAAATTCACAAAGGAGCTGACAACGATCGCCGGGCTGGAGAGCGCGCTCAGATCATCCACGGCGGAAGTCTTGCCGGCCAGGGTACGGAACGTATTTCCAAACGCGAACAGCAGCGTCCCGCTTAGCAGCAGCCAGGGGACAAGTTGCAGAAAAGTGTGTTGCGACGTTTTCAGCAGCAACACCGCTCCCGCCCACCCACCGGCGACGCTAGTCACCAGGAGTGGAATCAAAAGCCGCAGGGGCACGCTCAGCCGTTTCAAATACGCCAACGTGCTGGCAGCCAGGCCCGGCCAAAGCGCCACCGTGTTAGTTGCATTCGCAGGCACTGGCGGCACGCGTAAGAACAGCAGCGTAGGAAACGAGACGAAACTGCCTCCACCGGCCAGCGCGTTCAAGGTGCCCGCAATTCCCGCCGTGGAAAAAAGGATGAGAACCTGTATGAGATGAAACTCCATGAGGTATAAGACGCCGGGGCCGCAGAATAGATGCACCCCGGCGTCTCATTCAGAAGGGAAGCGAATTCCAGGACAAGACCCGCAGTACAAAACTATTGCAGTGTTTTGACCTTTTTTCGTACAGCGGCAAGCATCGGTGCAGGCAGCGAGGAATAACCCTCTTCGACCGCATATTGCTGGCCGTCCGTGTAGACCCAATCCAGAAGGTCGGCTAGGGCCACAGCACGAGTCGAGTCGGAAGATGGAGTTCGCAGATAGATCCAGGTGAAGCTAGTGATCGGAAAAGATTCTGCCCCCGGTGCGTTGGTGAGCGAAGCGGAGAAGTTATTCCATCGCGGCGCTTCTGCCGCCTGGCAGGCCGCTGCAATACTCTCGGTAGAGGCCCTGACAAACTTGCCGGCCGCATTCATCACCGCTGCCTGGGCAATGCTGTTCTTTACAGCGTACTGGTATTCGACGTAGCCGATGGACCCAGGATTGTTTTTCACCTTGTCCGCCATGTCAGAACTGCGTTCCGCAGCTTCGCCGAGCGGCCACTTCGGCGAGGGAGTTACTCCAACCTGCGCGCGAAACTTCGAACTCACCTTCGAAAGGAAATCAGTAAATACATAATTGGAGCCCTTTCCTGCGGGCCGATTGAAAACCCGGATGGGAAGGCTCGGCAAATCAATTTCTGGATTCAGCTTCGCGATCTGGGGTGCGTTCCAGACTTTTATTTCACCCAGGAAAATCTGCGCCAATACTTCACCCGAAAGCCTCAACTCCTGGTGAAGATTAGGAAGGTTGTAGATGGGCACGATCCCGATCAGCACGACCGGCAGCTCGATCAGGCTGCCTTCTTTCCGCTCTTTCTCGGTTAACTGCGACTCACCCGCGCCAAAGTCGCCCGCGCTGTGCGAGATTTGCTTGATCCCCTCGCTGGTGCCCACCGGAAGATAGCGCATTTGTATCGCGGCGCTTCGTTTGCCGTACTCTTGGGTCCACCGGCTATAGAGCGGCGCCGGCACGCTCGAACCGGAGCCGACAAGAACGACCGCATTCTGAGCCCTGGCGACCGTTCCATTCCAAACCAGAGTGAACAGCGACAACAGGCACAAACATAGCGAGAAGGCGGAACTTCGCGCCACGCTTGTCTTCGACAGGCTTCCTGTTCTCTTCATGAGTGCCGCCTCCCTCGCGGCCGCACCGTTCCCAGATCGGGAATGTTTGTCAATGGAGTTGAAAGTAACAAGTGGAGCGTGGCCGGTAAAGTTACTATCGTGTTCCGTCGGAGTTCTAAAAAACAGGAAAGGTTAGCGGTAACAGCTATATACCTGTTAATGATACGGTAATAACTGCCAGTTTCACTTTATGGTAAAAGAGCCCGCTCCACTCTTCCCGTGCGGGAAACTAAAGTTAGTGTATTCTGAGGCTCGGCCCGGAACTGCGCCGATCACTCGATTCGCCAGTACGTACGACGCTTGTTGTAAGCCCCGATATCAACCCTATGTGGCAAACAAGTGCGGTCGCAAGTTTAGCCAGTGAACTTCAATTGGCGCAGGAAACGGGCCGCATAGTTGAGGTTCTTCCTTCGGATCTCCCCGGCTTCGATCTGAATGCGGCCTATGAGGTTGAGGGAACGCTCAAGCAACGCCGCGAAGGTGCAGGACACAAGGCCGTCGGCCGCAAGGTTGGTTATGCGAACAAGGCGATGTGGCGAATGCTCAAACTGGACACTCTGGTTTGGGGCCATATGTATGAGGACACGGTGCATTACGCTCCTGACAACTCAGCGGCGCTTACTATTTCGCATCCCCGTTCCTTGAAGATTGAGCCTGAGATTGTTTTTGGATTGAAACACCCGATTGCCACCGAAGGCCTCGATTCCGCAGCGGCGCTCGCCTCTACAGACTGGCTGGCATTAGGCTTCGAAATCATCGATTGTCCATTCCCCGGGTGGAAGTTCCAGCCCAGCGACTTCGTCGCATCCTTCGGGCTTCACGCCGCGCTCGTGGTGGGAGAAAAAAT
>DATNMU010000145.1:0-2230 GCA_035602195.1 Candidatus Acidiferrum sp. | reverse complement strand
GTTGCTGCGGAGCGGCGGCAGACTTGAGGCATTTCCGATGCCGCTGGGGTCCGAGAGGACCCTGGGATTGGCAGGACCATACGGCACGCCGCTGATCGCCGAATTGCCAGCCCCGGCCGATCCAGCGGGCGGGGTCAGCTGCGCGAAGGCTTGCCCTGGCAGGTACAAACTGCCGAGCACGGCGAGAACAAGCGCAGTCATGCGGGACATTTGGCCCTCCGGGAACTTTAATAATGAAGTAAGTCGCGGGTTCCCGCAGGCAAGACCGTCCACTTCGCCTTGTGATGTCCGCCTTGGGTCCAGAAGCTATGGGGACGGCGGCAAAGGTCTGGCACCGTTGTCGTTGTGCGAAAACCGATGGAGGTGCCCCCATGACCCAAGTTGATGACCTGAGCCGTTCTCTGATCGCCTTCGAACAGAATAGCACCATGGTTGTAGTACTGGAGATGAGCCAATCAAGCTGGCTCGCCGCCGGAGTTGTTCCTGGCATTGAAAGACGACCCTTGAAGAAATTGGATCCCGATCCAACGGCGCTGCTGCGTTTGGTGGAGGGTTGGCGGGATCATGCGATGAAAGTCGGTCGAATGATCACTCGGATCGTTCTGGCTTTCGAGGCCGGCCGGGATGGATTCTGGTTGGCCCGTTGGGTGCGCGCTCGCAGTATCGAGCCCTTTGTCATCCATTCGACGAGCGTCGCAGTGTCACGCGAGCATCGCAGGGCGAAGACGGATCGTCTCGACACCGAAATGCTCATTCGTGTGTTCTTAGGATGGCTGCGTGGTGAGCCTCGTCACTGCAAAATGGTCGCGATCCCAACGCTTGAGGAAGAAGACGCCAGGCGCCCAAGCCGCGAGCGCGAAAGCCTGATCGGTGAACGCACTAGGATTATCAATCGCATGAAAGCGGCGCTGATCCGTCTTGGCATCCGCGGCTTCAAGCCGGAACTGCTCAAGGCGCCACAGCGCCTTGAAGCACAGTATACAGCGGAGGGCGTGCCAATCCCACCAAACATGCTTGATGAATTGCGGCGCGATATGGCGCGACTGGCTTGGGTCCGCGAGCAGATCAATGCAATCGAGCAGGCTCGGCTTGAACGCCTGGAACAGGCGCCGAGCACTGGCCCGCATGCAATGGTGCGGATGTTGGCAAGCATCATCGGTGTTGGTGTCGAGACAGCGGATATGCTGGTGCAGGAGATCCTGTCGCGAAACCTTCGAGATCGACGGGCCGTAGCTCGTTACGCCGGCCTCACCGGGTCTCCTGACGAGAGCGGGGTCAAACGACGTGAGAAGGGCTTGGCGAAGGCGGGCAATGCACGCGTGCGGCGCGGCCTCATTCAGCTGGCGTGGCGCTTCCTGCGCTTCCAGAAGGAAAGCGCACTGGGGCAATGGTATCGAGCCAGGACCGAAGGTGCGGCGGGAAAGCGTAAGACGACGATGATCGTTGCACTTGCCCGAAAGCTTCTGATCGCACTGTGGCGCATGGTTACGACCGGAGAAATCCCCGCTGGTGTCGCGTTGCGGACGGCGGCGGCTTAAACATCTTATCGAGGAGCAGCAAATCCAGTTTCAGCGTCCTTTGCGCTTTGGCGACAGGCGCTGATCATGATCCGAGGTGGTGGTGACCCGAACACAGCCATGGCTTTGAAGCCGTGTCCAGAATGGGCCCGCCGCCTCGGAGCCTCACCGCAGAAGCGAATAGTTGCTTCATGGTCCGGGTCCCGTATGGACCCAACCGAATACAAGGTTGCGGCGCGAGCATCGCGCCCGAGCGTGGGCTCCCCTCGGATCAACTATACCGAACCTCGAACAACGAAGGACATAGAGTTGCAGTAACACTTGACACGAAAGTCCTCATACAAGGCTGTGTGAAAACTCCGACCTCGAACTTTTGCGTAGAACGTTTGTCTCGATTACGTTGAATAAGAAAAGAACCACTCTGGTAGGCACCGTCGAAAGAAGAAAAGAGAGAAAACAATTCTGCGCATTCTCCGCGGATGGACGTTTTCACACAGCCTGGACCCAACTCGGACATATTGGACCTGATCACCTTTGGTCTTCCAGCCGTCAATCAATCGGCACCTGAGGTTTCCGCTAGTTCCCTTGGGTAGGCGACGAGCCCTTGCGACTTCATCACGCTTCTCGGCGGCGCGGCGGCATGGCCGCTAGCGGCGCGGGCCTCGCGCATGTCTATTCGATCAGGATCAGACCGGGAGGGAGTGAATCGTCGT
>DATNMU010000144.1:0-9712 GCA_035602195.1 Candidatus Acidiferrum sp. | reverse complement strand
CGGTGCCGCCATTGAGTCTTATAGCTTGGGGACAGTTTTTGTCTATCAGGGACGGTTCGCCGCTGCGGTCACTTCCAAGCAGGAAGCGCTTAAAACCTTCCAAGGCCTCAACGATAAGACGTTTTGGATGGCCGAGCTGCTTGGCGGCTTTGGAGAGGCCCTCGTCCAAGCTGGCCGGGCCGATGAGGCCCACACTTACTTGAATGATGCTGTCGGCCTGGCGCGTGAACTGAAGAACGACGCCATGATGGCGCAGAGTCTGGATTTCCAGGGCGATGCGGCCTTTTATCGCGGTGATTCAAAATCAGCGCGAACTTTGTATGAGCAGGCAATGCAGCCAGCCATCCGCAGCAAAGAGCCCGAGAAGGTCCTCAACGCTAAAGCCGATCTGGCCAAGGTCGATATCCAGCAGGGCCACGGACAGGCTGCCCTCAAGAGCCTGCGTTCAATCGTGCAGGAGGCCGAGAATCTCGGTCTGAAGTACATCGCGGTAAGCTGCTCGATCGCTATGGCGGAAGCCATGGCTCAAAGCCACGACTTCGCCCACGCACGGCAAGAACTTGGGCGGGCTCTGCTGCTTTCCGACAAGTGGGGAGCGAAACCTCTCAGCGCTCGGGCTCATTTCGTGCTGGCTACGGTCGCGCGAGAATCCGGCAACAACGCGGAAGCACAAGAGAGCTATCGCACTGTTCTTCAGTTGATCGATGTCATGCGCAAAGAACCGGGCGCCGACAAAGTCCTGCAACGCTCCGACTTCAAGACCATGTTCGATGAGGCGACGCACTGGTCCCAGTCCGCCAAGATGTGATGGCTATTCCCGGGTAGAAACTCAGCTTGCTAAGTCACGGTCGGCGCGCGCGCCGTCACTGCATGCCCTGATTCGAACCCGCCCCGCAGCCTTACCACGAACCAAAAAATAGGGTGCAGGCCCCCGCCTGCACCCTTGAAGTCAACCACAGTCCTTACTTGAACTGAAATTCTGGCGGAGTCACGAAGAAAGCGCCCGAACTGTACGTAAACGTGATCTCAGCACACGTGCCCTTCGGAGTACCCGAGGGGGTCTTCCAGTTGTATTGGTAAAGCCCGGGCTGGGTGCTTCCGAGGTACTGCAGGCCCGAATTGCCCGCAGAGTTTGTTGGCAGAGTATCCGTGCCATCAGTCAGATCGGATGTGCAAAGACCTCCCGGCACGGTATAGGCCTGCACAAACAGCCATGGCGCCATTATGCCGGCGGGCGCCGTACAGGCTCCCGACGAATTTATGGCCGTGCACAGGCTGAGATTGTTGACCGGAGTGCCTTGCGTATCGAGCTGCACCCACTGTAACGGGACCGTCGACCCTGCTTTCACATAGTTCAAAGCTGTATTGGAAACCGGCGCATTAAATCCTACGAAAGTCGAGGTGGTTCCGGTAATCGGCGGGGCACCCGGTGTAAAGGTTGCGATAAAGCAACCGTTGGTCGGGTTTGTTCCGCCCCTCGTAACCGGGTCATCCCTCAAAACGCTGTAGCTCAGGAAGACGCTTTGGGCGGTGCTGGTGGTCCAGTTCGCCTGACAATTTTGACCCTGAAAGTAGAGGTAATCGGGACCGACGATGGTTGTCACGGGAAAATCAAGGGGCAGGTCGTAGTTGGTCTCCATCTGGTAAGAGAAGATATCGCAGTCGTTGGACCCCGCCGATCCTTGCGCACAAGTTTGATGGACCTCTACGCATGTGTCCGAGGTCCCGCTGAAATCCGCATAGGGAATGCAGCTCTCGTTTGAGCCAGGGCCCATCAGTGGTGGAAAGAAGGACGTCTTCGGGACCAGAAAGGCAGTTATCGTCACCAACTCCCCGCCCTGATTGTTGAACGGGGTAATCTTGTAATTGCTGGTGGGGCCAATCGGATAAATAGTCTGGACCCCAGGTTGCACGGTTTGGGTCTGCGAGATTTGGCCGAAGGACGTAGGAGTCCCTTCCATCGCAAACCAGGTGCTCCCGTTACTTGGAATTCCAGGAGCATTGAAACTGACCGTTCCGCTCGTCTTGTTGGCGGCAATGTTGGTAAATGTGTTGTTTGGGCCCTGATAATCGCCGGGATCCACGCCAGACGTGGCACCGTTGAAACAATCGGCGGAATTAAAAGAGCAGGGGCCATCTGCATCGAAATTGAAGATCCCTCCAAACGTCAGGTCGGGCGAACTGAGGGTCATGGAATTCAACGGCGCGCCGGAGCTATTTTGTATTCCAACTAAAGTGTCCTCTGTGCCGTCATAAGGGTTTCCGTTGGTGAGGGTTGTCACGGTAAAGGCAGTGGCGTTTCCGCTGCCGTCAACCTGGTATACAGTGATCAGGGCGCCGCAACCGGTCGCAGTCCCGACGGCCCCGTGGGTCAGTGCACTTGCGCACTGCTGCGCCCACAGATTAGCGACAGACCCCGTTCCAGCGAGAACTACCAACAAAGCAAGCTGAGTGGCGCGACATAATACTGTTCTGCGAATCTTCATATAGCCCTCCTTGGGCATGCTTAGTAAAGTTGCAAACCTTCGATCTCGGCGACCGCGGTCCATCGCTCTCTGCTCCTTGTGGCGCAACACACTCGGAAACAGCGCTATCTTTTTTCACGCATTCAAATTTCAGGTCAAATGAACTGGCTCGACATACTCCAGACCTCCCCATCCGGCACACACAACGCGTTGCTGTTCCGGGAAATTTGGGCCCGGCTCCAAATCGAAAAATTAGGGATCACAAGTCGGAGTCAGAACTCAGGAGTACCCAACGGAACTCGGGCCCTAAAAAGGGGGAAAGGACTGCGAGAATCGATCTGCTCGAGGCCCGATGATCAGGTGCTGTTTGGATCCTTTGTCACGACCGCACTGCCAATGTCCCTGTCTTGCGAGACAGCGATATCTGGGAAACGAACCGGCACAAGGGGGGGAAAGATGCGCCAGTTTAGTTGGCGGCAATTCTCAGTCTTATCGGCTCGCCTGTCAAGGGAAAAGCGCGAGGATTTCCTTATTGAGGGAAGGGTTTGCAGCTAAAGTTCGGCTTCGATTGCAACCATGAAGGTCGGGGGGGAAACGAAGAGGACAAACGCGAAAAGTGTTTGTCCTCTTCGAAGTCACAAAGATCAACCGGCTGATAGTTCTTACGCCACCCCTTGCGCCTTTGCAGGAGCGTGAACATTTGCGGGTTCCAGCGTCGGACTTGATCTTGCTACAGCCCGCCTGGCGAGCGGCTTTAACCACAACAACGCCATGAACGCAGCAATCAGGTCACACACAATCATCGCCCAAAAGACTTTCGTCCAGGAGCCGGTCTTGGCAAACAGCCAAGCCGCGCCCGGACCCGCGAAGGCTGCAGCGGCCCCCTTAGCGGTGTAGACGATGCCGTAGTTCGTGGTGGCCCACTTGTTTCCATAAAGATCTCCGGTGATCGACGGGAACAAGGAAAAAATATTGCCCCAGGCAAAGAAACAAAGGCCAGACAACGCGACGAACCAGACTGGATGGCCCATCAGTTGGAGCAAGGCATAGACGGCGATTGCCTCGAGAACAAAAGAGATAAAGATGGCGTTCTCACGGCCGATATGATCTGACACCCATCCCCAGAAAGGACGGGTCAAACCATTCAAGATACGGTCGACGGTAATTGCCATTACCAATGCGGTCATTCCCCATGCGATCACGACTTTGTCGACGTGATATGAGGCAGCCATCGGGTTCAGTTGTGCGGTGACCACCAAACCGCCGAAAGCTAACATGGTCATCATCACATAAATGACGTAGAACGATGGCTGACGCAGCATCTGCCACGGGGTCATATCGACCGACGAGGTATTGATTCTGGCTTTGATTTTTGCTTTTTTTACTTCCCAGTTCGGTGGCGTCCAGCCCTCGGGCGGTCGCGCAAGGAAGAGAGAAGAGGCCAGAACTACAACTCCCTGAATGATTCCCCAAACGATGAACGTGTGCTGGTAGCCAGAGGTTTTCAGCATGTCAGCAATCGGGGCGATGGTAGTAGCGGTTCCTATTCCGAAAGCTGCGGCGGTCAAGCCGACGCAAAGTCCGCGATAGTCGGGGAACCATTTCAGCGCGTTGCCGATCGCGCCGCCGTAAACGACACCAGCACCAACGCCGCCCACACCGTACCAAAAGTAAAGCGAGTTGATGGTTTCCGCGCGACCAGAACCGATCCAGCCCAACCCAACCAGAATCGACCCGACGCCCAGCATGAATCTGGGTCCGATTCGGTCGACCAAGTATCCTTCAAACGGCACCAGCCAGGTTTCAAGCAGAACGAACAGGGTAAAGGTCCACTGCACCGCGACCAGTGAAACGTGCAAGTGAGCTTGGATGGGCTTGGTGAAAAGGGTCCAGGCATATTGCAGGTTTGCGATTGCCATCATCGCGACGATGCCGGCAACCAACTGGACCCAACGGTTAGGAATACGGGAAGGATGAATCAGGGAACTCGGAGTTGCAGTCATTTTCGCCACCTCATGACGAAGTGTCAGACTTTGCCACTGCGCTCAAACCGCTGGCGCGGACCGGCACGTGTATACTGGTCCAGTGATCGAACCAGTCGCGAAGGGCACTTTAGCACTGTGTTCGGGCACTGTCAAGACCCAACATTTCTTGCCCGGAAAGACATACGACGCCCATCAGCGTAGTGCGTTCCCGACAGGATGCTCTGTAAAGCGACCGATGGAAGAAAGCCTCCAAACTCAGATCCAAACCTACTTGTCACACCTGGACGGCCTGATTCGTCGCGGGCATCAGCTTCGAGATACCTTGATTGCTGACCCTTCGGACGCCGCAGCTATTGCCGCCACTCGCCGCTGGCAGGAAGATTGCGGCGTAACCATCAATCAACTCTCCGGCGGGAGCAAGGCTCATTGGCTGGCGCGATCGTTCAGCGAGGCCTTCCTGATGCGATCTTCAGATGGCACCGCTGCGCAGGACGCAGCGCCGGCAGAGATTGTGCAGCAATTGCTCGGCGTTTTAGGGCAGGCCGTAGCTTCGCTTTCCCAAAGCAACGATGGCGCGATTATTTCCGCGTCTTCTCGGCAACCGGCCCCTCACAAGTTTGATTTCGTTCACAGTCCCGAGATTCGTCCCGTTCTCGAACAGGCGTATGCCGATAGCCGCAGTGCTATGGAGAAGGGCGACTACGATTTTTCCATGAGAACCTCCTGCGGAATTCTGGAGGCGATTGTGACGGACGCGCTGGAACACAAGGGCGCGAATGCACTGGCAGCCGTCGGAGCGCCTTCAGGGAAGATTGCCGATTGGTCGTTTGAAACCCGGTTGGCTGCAGCAGAAAAAGCTGGACTGATTCGTAGCGGCGCAGCGCGCCTGCCTGCGGTGGCGCGCGCTTATCGCGATCATGCGGAAGGTGAAGCCAACTCGAACGGAATCGTTTCCGAGCGCGATGCGAAAACCGCGGGGCAGGTACTGCATGTGATCATGCGGGATCTGGATCCAGGCCGGTGAGCGCATCCAACCAATCAGTCTTCCAGATCTTGCCGAAACACAGGTTGCGAAGGATCGACACTGCCATCGATGACGGCGACCAGTAAATTTCCATAGGCATTCGTGGCTTCTGCCAAAGAAGTGTAGCCGCGTTCCCGCTGGAGCGCACCACTATCGGAATACACCAGCGTGAAATAGCGGCCCGAGGAATACTGAATTTCAAGCAGCTTATCTGGCATGTCGGGGTCGCCCTTCTGCCCGAGCACATCCATCAGAGCGACAGTCCACTTCCTGCCTTGCGGGTCGGTGACGACCTCGTGCTCAACGTACTGCCATTCGTCCATGCCCCACATTGGCATATCTATTCCAGCAGTTGCGCGAGCGCTCTTCCTACCTGCGCGCCGGTAAAGGGCTTCGGAACGATCAAGACTTTTTTCGCCTTGCGCGAGCGCAGGCTGGGCTCCGCCAGTTCGGGCGTGTCGGTAATGATCACCACAGGAAGGTCGGCGTGATTCGGGTTATTACGCACGGCGTCGAACAGCGCCTCGCTCATGTCATAAGCGGAACAATCGAGCACGACTGCGTCAGCCTTATGCTCGATCACCAGATCGTTGACTGCGTTCGTGAATCCCGATGCGAAGACCTCGTGGCCGAGGTCTCGCAGCGAGAATGTCAGAAGCTCGGCAATCTCGGGCGTGTCATCGATCAGCAGGACGCGCGCCAAACTACTTCTTACCTGCCGCCGGTCCGGTGCCCGGCAGCCTCTTCTTCTTGCCTTCCGAAGGTTCCAGATCCATCATCCAGATGCGTCCGCCGGCGGTGTAATAAGCGCGGTGATCGTTCTCGATCATCGCGCCCCACGCCTCAAGCGTGCGCATGGCGAAGGTCACGCCTTCGAAGTTGTTGCGCGCGTGATTCAGCACTTCATTGGTGTGCCAGTTGTCGGTCAGAATCGCGTCGCCGGGGTGGACGCGCAGCACGGTGTAGTAGCGGTCGTAGGCCGCTTCCGCGCGCACGTCGCGGGTGGCGCCGCGCTTCTTGCCTTCGGTGACGATGTAACTTTCCTGTCCCTCGGGCTCAACCTCGGGCTCTTTTTGAGTCATGAGAGTATCGGCCTTGGTGTTCATACAGTCTCCGCTACGGCAGCGGCTTCGGTCGCGGCTGCCATGTTAGTTAGATTTTTCGCGTCCGCAGACTTGATTAAGGCTTCGGGCAGCGAAACGCCCATCATCTTCCATTGCTCATTGGCAAATTTTTGCAGATTGGCGATGTGCTCGGCGTGAAGATGGCCGAAGCGGCCCTGCAGTTTCAGGTATTCCGAAACCGGCCTCATGCTCGCCGGACGGAAGCTGTAATTGAATTCTCGCTTCTCCGGATTCCACTCCCACATGGGGTAGAGTCCGCATTCGACGACGAGGCGGCCGAGATCGATCGAGCGCGGCGTCTCGTAGACGAAACCTTTCTGGCAGGGCGTGTAGATCATCAGATACGCCGCGCCTTTGTGGTTGAGGCCCTTGCGAACTTTGTTCATCAAGTCGATGGGATAGCCCACGCTGGCGGTCGCGACGTAGCAGTGAGGATGACCCGCAGCCATCATGCGCGCGAGATCTTTGGGATAGAGCTTCTTGCCTTCCGGGACTTCGGGGCCGGGAGGCGAGAAAGTGGTCATGCCGCCGTAGGGTGTGCGCGACGACGCCTGAATGCCGGTGTTGGCGTACTGCTCGTTGTCGTAGCAGATGATCAGGCAATCGTGATTGCGGTAGAGCGCGCCGGAGATGGACGCGAGGCCGATATCAGACGCGCTGCCATCGCCCGCTTCGCAGATGATGTTTGGAAACTTTCCCTTCCACTTACCTTTGCGGATCATCGCTTCATAAGCGGCCGCGACGCCGGCGGTAAAACTGCCCGCGCTGCCGATCTGCGTGTGCGCCCACGGCACGTTGTAGGGCGTGCACAGGTAGGAGCTGTTCGCGACATACATGCAGCCGGTTGGTCCGACCAGAATTGTGTTGTCGCCCGCCGCCTTGCTCGTCATTCTGTATTGAATGGACGGCCCGCAGCCCGCGCAGGTGCGATGGCCGGGAACGAACGGCTCCGACGAGGGCAGTTCAGGGTTATAAAAACGCGCACCCTGGTTCGGGCTATTTAGAATCGGCAGCATCTGCCGTTGTACTTCGATGGTTGCCATGATGATTCCTCCAACAAAAATTTTCTGGTGGCCTCAGGGGCTAATGCCCCAATTTCTAGTGGCCGCTTAGCGGCACGGCTGAAGCCGCGCCCTTTCAAAGCTTCTATTCTTCGAAACCGACCCAGTGCGTGCGTTTTTCGATCTTGCCGCGACGCTGCGCGTCCAGCATTTTTTCCGTCATCCAGTAGAACTCTTTTAGAACGATCGCCTCGCCGCCCATGCCCGCCATGAACGAGAGAAGGAGTGGACGCTTTTGACTTTCGTAGAGAGCTGCGGCAGCTTCGCCATACAGCACGCCGCCACTGCTTACGCTGCCGAGTCCCATGTTGGTTTCGATCACTCCGACCACTTTGAATTTGCTGAGGACATCTTTTACGCGATCGGTCGGGTAGGGCCGAATCGTGCGCAGGCGGACCATGCCAACTTTCAGGCCGCGTTCGCGCATGTGCTGAATGGCAAATCTGGCTGTCACCGCGTGCGCGCCCTGCAGGAAGAAGACGACTTCAGCGTCGTCAGTCATGAATTCTTCGACCCACGGATCGTACTTGCGGCCGAAGATCTTCGCGAATTCTTCGTGGATTTCTTCGATGACCGCCATGGAGCCTTCCATTGCGCGCGCGCGTTCCAACTGCAGCGGCGGACCCTGCTCCGGCATGATCTGCGGGCCGTGCGATACCGGATGACGAGGATCGAGCGGGTAAGGATGTTTGTAAGGCGGCAAGAATTCGCGCACTTGGCCGGAGTCAGGCAATTCAACGTCTCCCGTGATATGGGAAACGAAGAAGCCATCCTGGCAAACCATTTGCGGCAACAGAACTCTTGGATCTTCGCCGATTCTGTAAGCGATCAGGTGATTGTCGAACGCTTCCTGCGCATCGCACGACCATCCCATGATCCATCCCATATCGCGGGTGGAGAGCGCGTCGGTGTGTTCGGACCCGAAGTCGCCGGGAGGGTCAAGCGTGCGATCGGCAATCATCATCTGGACCGGCATGCGGCTGCCCGAGATCGGAGAGTAGAGTTCATAAGCGAACTGCACGCCGACACCAGAGCTGCCAGTGAAGACGCGCGCGCCGCTCGACGATGCGCCGTGCGCGATGCTCAACTGCGAGTGTTCGCTGTCGGCGACGATGTATTCAGCGTCGAGTTCGCCGTTGGCAACCATTTGCGCCAGCGCCATCATAGTCGCGGTGTAAGGACGGATCGGGTAAGCCGCGATTACGTCGACATCGGCATACTTCGCCGCCTGCGCCGAAGCGACGCAGCCGTTAATTCGGACTGTTCTTTTTTTCTGCTCTGCAAGCATTGGCATAAATTTAACTCCAGCTCTATATATTCTTTGGCGCGCGCTCGCCCAGGTTCTTCAATTGTTCTGCCTGCCTTCCGTGCAATCCAGGCGAAATGGCGAAGGCAGTATCCATGCGCACGACTCCGGTATCGAAGTCGAGCTCGGGAACGCCCTCGAGACATCCCGTCGGACACTCCTCAATGCAGACGCGGCATCCTTTGCAGTAGTCAACCAGAATCTTGTACATGCCGTTCGACCGCTCTGGGCGCGCGATGCAGGGTTCCGGACAAACCAGATAGCAGTTGTCGCAAGCGTTGCATGTGCCGCAGCTGAAGCAGCGATTCGCTTCTTCGACCGCCTGCTCTTCGGTGAACGCCTGAATGACTTCGTCCTGCGTTTTCGTTCTGGTCTTGGTCGGAAGCATTTCCTGCTGGACGCGCGGGAAATGCGGGAAGTACGTCATGTTCATACGGTTCAAATCGAAGATGACGTCGACTGGAATGGTGCGCGGTTGCAGCTTTTCCCCACGCACCACTTTATCGAGATTGAACGCCACACGTTTGCCGTCACCCACAGCATTGACCACCATAAGCGGCTGACCGGAACCGACCTGAGCGATGTCGCCGGCAGCGAAGAAGTTCGTGTCGCCGAGGCGGCCGAACTTATCCATCTTGATGGTGCCGCGCTCGTTCTTGAACTCGGCGGGCAGCCAGTTGAGAGATGCCCGCTGGCCGACGGCGATGATGACGTTGTCGACTGCGAAGCGCTCGGCCGGAGCTTCGC
>DATNMU010000143.1:0-4766 GCA_035602195.1 Candidatus Acidiferrum sp. | reverse complement strand
GGAACCGGCGCCACGGTGAGGGTGGGAGCTTTGCCCGGGGTTTGGGCCGATGAAAAACTCGCGCAGGCGAGCAGGATAAACGAGAGTGGAGTAAGTTTTCGTTTTGGACTGCTCCTGGAATTCCCCGGCTTTGGTGGTTGATCGGTCATGGCGGAATCAATTGGACTGCGCGATAGTTTTCGTCGCAGCGCGTTGCTGGATCATAGCCCGATTGCCGAACCCGTCGCTATTGTCACTTCTGAGGCGGAGCGGTCACAGCACCGTCAGAGGCTGAGGCCTGGCTTGGGGCGGGACGGCTATTCAGCGCCTCTTTGATCGCATCCTCAATTTCAGCTTTGCCCTTTAGCCCGATGATTTTGTCCATGATTTTTCCATCGCGTGCAATCAGAAAAGTTTCGGGCAGCGCAGGGACTCCGCCGTATTGGTCGCCGACCGCTTCTTTCCCAATCAGAATCGGGTAGTTCACGCCCATATCTTTGGCGAATTTGCCGATGTCTTCCTTGCTGGCATCGTCCATGGCGACGCCGACAATCTGTAATCCTTGTGAGCCGTATTGTTTTTGGAAGTCAACAAACCAGGGCATCTCGATCTTGCACGGACCGCACCAGGTAGCCCAGAAATTCAGCAGTACGGCCTTTCCGCGAAAGTCGGAGAGCCGCGTGGTCTTGCCGTCAAGCGATTCCAGAGAAAAATCCGGGGCAGGGCTCGAAAGTTTTAGGTGGGTTGTCAGCGATGCGCCCGGGCGTTGTGCCTGATGAACCCCGAAGTACAGCATCACTGCGACTACAAACGCTAGAACGATAAGAACAAGAGGACTACGTTTCACGGAAATTCTCCATCACTCTAAACTACACAAACCTGAGACTACACAAACCTGGCGAGCGATTCGCGAATTCACAACGCAAAGCGGTTCAAGAACGAAAGCCAGTTCGAAATCAGAGTAAAGCGGCCGATCACCAGCAAAATTCCCAGGCCAATCAGTAACGCTCCGGACGCCACTTCGAGGGCGTGCATCTTAGAGCGGAAGCGGCTGTAGAACTTCAGAAAGCGTTCCATCAGCAGCGACGTCAGCAGGAAAGGGACCGCCAGTCCAAGCGAATAGACGGCCAGCAACAGGATTCCTTTTACCAGCGTATCCTGCTCTCCGGCGATGGTCAGAATTGCGGTAAGGATCGGCCCCAGGCACGGAGTCCAGCCGAAAGCAAACGCAAAACCAATCACGAACGCTCCGAAGGGAGTGCTGCTGCCTTTCACACTATGCAGGCGAGCGTCGGTGTAGAGCGCTTTGATCTTGAAAATGCCGGTCAGGTGCAAGCCGAAAAGAATGATGACCACGCCCGCCACGCGCGCCAGCGTGTGTTTGTACATTCCGAGTATTTGCCCAACTTCGGTTGCCGCCGCTCCTAGAATGATAAATACGACGCTGAAACCAAAAATGAAGCCGACGGAGTTGACCATCACCCGGCGCATCAAGTGGGCCTGTGGCGCTTTAAGTTCTTCCAGGCCGGCGCCGGAGATTAGCGATAAGTATCCCGGCACCAGCGGTAACACGCATGGTGAGAGGAACGAAATAAGCCCGGCAAAAAACGCGGCGAAGGGTAGTGGAAGGCTCGACATTCGTTTTATTGTACCTGCCAGGGTTGTTCTCTGTATGAAATCAGACGCTCGAGGCCGGCTTAAGTTACTGATCGCAGTCTAATTTCCAGGGCGGTTACTTAGATTTTGCGGGCAGTTGGGCAGAGGGAATGGGTTCGGTCAGATCCGGCGAAGGATTTGACAGCATTTTGTGCAGAAACGCGAAAGGCAAGGACGCAGTCACTACGGCGCGGTCATTCTCCTGCCTTATTTTCAGGCTGTCGAATAAAGCCTTCACGTCGGCGTCGGTGCCATGAGTTCCCAGGGAAGTCTCGGCAGTGCGGGTAAGATCAACAAACAAGTTGAGCTTGTCGCTAATGGCGCGGGCGTCGTCTGATGATTGAGTGAAAGCCTCGGCACGTAGGTGAACCGCATCGGGCCTGAGATGAAGCGGGCTGAGATAGCTTCCGGAGATGACAATGGTCGATGGCTTGGTGAATACGCCGCTCCAGGCGGCTGCTCCGGGCGCCGAGGGGTCGATGCGCGCGACCACCCAGGCCAGACTGGCCAACTGCACGTGTTTGTAGTACTGGCGCAATAGGGCCGGGCCTCCAAATGGAGAAGCTAGCCGTTTTGATCGATCTACTATTCCCTGAATGACGGCGGGGTCGTCATGATTGGAAGCTGCCACCGAATCGGCGCTGAGCACCGCGACTCGCAACAATCGGTTTTCCAGGCGAATGGTGAAAATGTCTACTGAATGATAGTTGTCGACCGTACGGGCGATTTGCCGCAGGTAATTGGTGAGGCGCTCGCCGTGAAACTTTCCGACCAGCACTTCAGAGAATCTTGGCTCTCGCGCGGTCCCGCCGGTTCCACCACTGGGCCAGTTGGCGGGGTAATGAATGGCGAATGCGGCTTCGTCGAGATCGCGTTCAAACTGAAATCCGGTTTCGCGAATGAAGCGTTCGTATTCCGGCTCATGACTTACTGCGGGCAACTCTTTTCCTGAGTTTGCCCGGCGCGCTCGGCCAAGATCGAGATAAAAAAATGCGTCCGCTCCCGGCAATAATCGCGCGGGCTCAGGCGGAGCATGTTTTCGCAATTGAACGGCGAGAGTAACCGCCGCGGCGACGACCACGACTGCAAGAACAATGGGGAGCGTGCGCCTAATTCGCATGGAATGCGGTCAGGGAAGGAATGATAACACTGCGCGAGAAGGTGTGTTCAGTACTGTTGATGAGAATCTGTGGCTAACAATTAAATCTTGCACAACCTTTCCCGTGGCGTCATCGCGATGTCCCGCGCTTTCACCAGCGGGACGAGGGATCTCCGTGGGCATGTTGCCTATGCTAGTATGCGTTCGCTCTTGAAAGGAGCCTCAATGAAACGCACCGTTTTGATCGTTTTCACCCTGTCGGTGGGAGTAACGCTGGGCTTGCTGGGCAGCTGGACGATGAGCGCGCAAGAAAAAAGCAACTTGAAAGGCGGCAAGATTCTGCAGCGGATCGAACTGAAAGGCGCTCCGGGATGGGAAGCGATTCTGGTCGACCGTACCTTGCCACCCGGCGTGGAGAGCGGCAACCACACGCAATCCGGCAACGAGATTGTGTACATCGAGAAAGGTTCGGTGATCTTTGAGACACAGGGCAAAGAAGCCGTGACCCTGAAGCCCGGTGAATCGTTCACCACGGTCGACGGCCAGGTGCACAACGTGAAGAACGCCAGCAAGACCGAGCCTGCGAAGGCCTTGGCCTTTTACGTGGCGAAAAAAGGCATGAAGCTGGAGGAGTTGTCGGTTCCGGCGAAGTAGGGATTGCACCCAGCGGAACGGGTGAGACTCTGGATCGCCCGTTCCGGGTCAATGAGCGCTAACGCCTTGGCTACGCCACTCTTCATTGAATAGCAAACACATGTAAGCGCTCGTTACGGAAAACAGCCATCCTAGAGGCACCCGGCGACTGTCCAACTGCCGGAAGAGGCCCCAGGGTTCCCTGTCTGCAGGTTTCTCTCAATTTCCATCACGGAACGAAGCGCCGCCGAAATGCTGGTCAAAATCGCGCACTCTCGCTAGATTTCTCCCCAGAGATATGAGGTTCAAGCCTTTAAGATTCAAGCCCTGGAAGGTTTCTCGCTAACATTGGAGACTTCCTAGTTTCTGATACTACGAACTATGGGTGTGAAGTAGCGAATCGTCACATCTTCTCCGACGGAACGGCTGGATACGTCCCGATTTGAACCTGATGGGGTGCGAGTGGATCTGGTTGTGAAGTAGCGCACCGTCACGTCGTCTCCGATGTGAACAACTTCATTCTCCGCGTTCTCGACCTGCTGGAAAAGGTTGGCAGGGCCAGCCTCTTCCACTGAAACCGACACAGTATGGGGTCTGGACCTACCCTTCCCCGCGGTCGCCTTCGGGGGTGCGAGTACCTGGTCTTGGAGAGCAGTCGATCTGTGCAGCCCTAACGATCCAAGGAACGAAGCCGGGTGGCCGTCGCCGTAAGCGATCCAACAAGTTAACAGCAGGCCGGTAACGACTGCTGCCAGCTCCAGTTTCCACGGGCCCGGATGCCAGGAAACTCGCTTCGCCCGCTGGATGAGCATATCGCAGACACGCCAAGCTTTCTGGTATTGGAGACTCTCAGACCTGTGCCATCGCTGATTTGCAAGGGTTACGGATCGCGTGCCTATTTGGCTGGGCCTGGCATGGGTCCCACTGTTGTTGAGAAAATCAGCCTTCAGCCAGAGCTTGAGGACATGCCACTCCTCCTTCTTCAAGCAAAGTTTGAGGACATAGCACTCCTCGTGAAGGGCCTGCCCGTTCTCATCAGTATTACTGGTCTCAAGGCAAACAGGCTCACTGCAGATGCAGCAGTTTGGGAGCCGCGGAGGGTTTCTTGAAATGGGGTGATGTAGCGAAGTGTAATCAGACATGGGAACTACCTCCCTGGGAAAAGCCGTTCCCCCAAGCTACCCCCCGTCTCCCAACAGAAACTGAGCAATATTGTGCACTTTACGAATGCCTAGTTCCCATAGAGTCTCGCGAAAGGTCGTTGGCGTAACATCGCCTCTCTGACAATGTCGGCGGTGTCAAGCATCTTTTTGAGCACACTTCAGCATGCACTCGTAGAAGAGCGCCATTTCGCTCTCGTTGAAGCTGTTGCTTTTGCTCCACCAACCCAGGCTCGCTC
>DATNMU010000142.1:0-25017 GCA_035602195.1 Candidatus Acidiferrum sp. | reverse complement strand
AAGCGCGCGGAGGACAAAATCCGCGAACAGGATGCAGAGCTACGACAGATTGTGGACCTTGCCCCTCAACTCGTCACGGTGTTCGGCCCCAACCGCGAACGCCTTTATGCCAACCGTATTCTGCTCGACTACCTCGGCATTAGTCTTGATGATTGGCGCCAGAGACCTGATAGCAATGAGTTTCTTCACCCCGATGACAGGGAACGGGTGGATGCTCATTCTGCTCGTGGTCTATCTAGCGGCGCTTCTTACGAGTTGGAGTTCCGAGTGCGCAAGAGCAGCGGAAACTATCGCTGGTTTTTGACTCGTTTCAGTGCAGTGCGCGACGATACGGGACAAATCATGCGGTGGTATGTTGCGGCTACCGACATCGAAGATCGCAAACGTGCCGAGGAAGCGCTTCAGCAAAGTCAATTTTATCTCACCGAAGGGCAGCGCCTTGCCCGTATGGGCAGTTGGGCATTTAACCCCTCTGGTGTGTTTGAGTACTGGTCTGAGGAGCTGTTTCGAATTTACGGGCTCGATCCGCAGATGGGAGCCCCCACACTTGAAGAGTATCTAGCCACCATTCACCCGCTAGATCGAGATTTTATGGCTGAGACCATAAAAAGGATGCATGCGGAACGTTCTGGCTGCGATGTAAAAAAAAGAATTGTTCGCTCCGACGGCGAGCAACGCTACATTCGCTCCGTCGGAATTCCCGTTGTTGACGGCGGACTCCTTAAAGGCTTTCTCGGCACCGCGATCGATATCACCGAGCAAGAACTGCTAAACCAGGAGCTGGAGCGTAGGCAAGCGCATTTGACCGAGGCGCAAAAGCTGACTCATACCGGCAGCTGGGCTTGGCGCTTAGCGGATCGGAAGACGGTACACCTCTCCGAAGAGTGGTACCGGATTTACGGCTTCGATCCAGCTCTGGGAGCGCCGACTTGGGAAGAGTATTTCGAACGCGTCCACCCGGAGGATCGGCTTAAGTGGACGGGCACCATCGAACGGGCAATCGTGGAAAAAGCGGATTACGATCTGGAGTTCCGTATCCTTTTACCGAATGGAATGGTGAAGTGGATTCGCACGGTTGGCCATCCCGTCCTTTCCAACACAAGAGATCTGGAGCAGTTCGTAGGCAGCTCGACCGACATCACAGCGCTCAAATCTGCCGAGCAAGAGCGTGAAAAACTGCGACAACTCGAGGCCGATCTGGCACATATCGATCGTGTGAGCACATTGGGGGAGATGGCAGCATCGCTGGCCCACGAGATCAAGCAGCCCATCTCTGCCGCCATCACCAGTGCCAATAGTTGCGTTGAATGGCTGGCACACGAGCCGCCCAATCTTGATCGGGCTCGTGCGGCAGCAGCCAGAATCGATAAGTATGGAAATCGTGCAGCTGAGATCATCGACCGTATACGATCCCTTTACAAGAAGTCTCCTCCACAACGTGAGCTGGTCGACGTGAACGGAATTATCGAGGAAATGCTCTCGCTGCTGAAAGGTGAGGCTACGCGATCCTCAATTGCCATGCGCACGGACCTTTCGGCCGAACTGCCTAAGATCATGGTAGACCGTGTGCAGCTGCAGCAGGTGTTCATGAACCTCATGCTTAACGGCATCGAAGCCATGAACGACTCAGGCGGAGAGCTTACGGTGAAGTCGGAACTGCAGGACGGTCAACTCCAGTTCTCGGTCAGTGACACGGGCGTGGGCTTGCCAACCGAGAAGATGGATCAGATCTTTTCTGCGTTCTTTACCACCAAGGCGCAGGGCAGCGGCATGGGGTTGGCCATCAGCCGTTCCATTGTGGAGTCGCATGGCGGGCAATTGTGGGCAAGCGCCAACAGTGGAGGAGGCGCAACTTTTCATTTCACCCTACCGATCCAGGTCACGGAGTCATCACCCCTGGTTGCCTGAGACACTTCTTAGTCTCCTGATGTTTCGATCCTCAACGAGAGAGAGATCGGAGATATTCGAGAATACAACGTCCAACTGCTAGCGTTGCGTAGGCTTTGATTTGAGCGTTCGGGTAAGCACTCGGTTCACGTCGGCTGCTTTTTGGCGTTGCAGATTTTCAATCATGCCAAGGTAAAGCGCCTCGGCCACTGAATTCGTTTTTACCAAAATTTGCTCCATTGCATCAATCCTGATCCGGCTTTCCACCAAAAGATCAACGACCTTGCTTAGGACATTTGCCAATGGCTTATCGGCGGTTTTGCTCATTTCTGTTCCCCTTCGAGCTTGCGCTTTGGCTTTCGCGTTCGCATAAATGATTGTCAGTCTCAGGTTGCACGTGTCCGCTCACGATCCCGATGAAGGCAGTTTTGCGTCAGCTCACGGCGCGTTGCTGATGCACCCAGAAACGCTCGCGCAGAGTCTTCTTCAGCATCTTGCCGGTACTACTCTTCGGCAAATCGGTTTCTGAAAACTCGACGCGCCTTGGAAGCTTATAACTCGCAAGGCTCCGCCGGCAGAAAGCAATTAGCTCGTCAGCGGTAAGAGTTTCGCCTATCTTCAGAACTACGCAAGCCATCACAAGTTCGCCGCATTGCGGATCGGGTACGCCGAAGACGGCTACTTCACGAACGGCGGGATGCCCGTAGATCACTGCTTCCACCTCTCCCGAATAAACGTTCTCACCTCCGGTAACGATCATGTCCTTGAGCCGGTCGAGGATGTAAAAATATCCCGCAGTGTCCTGATAGCCGATATCTCCCGTACGAAAGAATCCCTCGCGAAACGCTCTGGCCGTTTCTTCCGCATTGTTCCAATAGCCCCGCATGACGTTGGCGCCTCGTGCGATCAGTTCGCCTGCCTGTCCCGGCTCGACTTGTTTCCCTGCGGTGTCTGTCACCTGCAGATCCACGCCGGGACAGGGGCGTCCGCAGGACATCAGCTTGTCTTCAGTGTGCTCCTGGTCCTGCAAGCCCGTAAGAAAGCCTGTTTCACTCAACCCATACACCTGAATCAACTTGACCTTTGGCAGGAGTTCCCGCGTCCGATGGACGAGTTCCGGTGCGATGGGCGAGCCGCCATACGCCAGGACCTGCAGGCTGCTGAGGTCGTACTTTCTTGCGTCCGGGAATTGGGTGAGGAGATTGATCATCGTGGGCACCAGCACGGTGTGTGTCACATGTTCTTGTTGCACCATCTCGCAGAAAGTCTGTGCGCTAAATTTCGGAATTGTAATTTGGCTGGCGCCGAATGCCGGGGCCGCGAACATGCTGGGAAAGTCCGCGATGTGGAAGATCGGAGCGGCGTGCAGGTAGACCCCACCTTCGGTGTACCGCATCCAGTAGTTCAAGTTGTGGATGTCGGCAAGGACATTCGCATGCGTTACCATGACGCCTTTTGGCTGCCCCGTCGTGCCGCTCGTGTAGATAAGGCCCAAAACGGCCTCGGGATCGTAAAAGCCCTTCGGAACAGGGTCGCTGGTAATTGGAAGAGGTTGTTTGTCGATCACCTGTTGCCAGCTCAACTGTACTGCGGGGACAGCGAGGGAGGAATGGCGCACGATCCCATGCGGACGCGCATCTTCGAGCACCCCGTCGATCTCTTTGGTTGACAGGCGGGTGTTCAGCGGAACGGCGATCACGCCCAGCATGCTGCATGCATACATGAGTTCGATGTAGTCGGGCCCGTTAGGCAGCAATAGAGCCAGTCGGTCTCCCACGCCAAAACCGGCGCTGGTGAGCGTTCCTGCGATGCCTTCGACGCGAGTGTGGAGTTCGCGAAAGGTGAGGAGTTGGCCGTCACGAGCAAGCGCAGTTCGGCCGGGATAGAATCGCAATGCCCGGCCGAGAGAATGAACGTAGATCATCTTCTTTTCTCATCTTCTGTTCGCGCTTTCTGCGCTTGCTTTTCTGTGCGCTGCGTATACCCGAGGGAAACAGATTTAATCGGCCGCAGTGTTTGTTCTGGCGTGTGGGGCTTCTTCCGCTTTCGAGCGGGTCGCGAGCAATTCCAGGAGCATGGAATCACGCTCCCGTTCGAGTTCGTCGATTGAACGGCCGTTCGCTTCCTTCAATACGCCGTTGATAATAGTTCGCTTCACCTCGGGACTGAACTCAGTGATCGTGCCGAGATCTTTCCACCAGGTGGCGACGGGGCCGGACAAGTGTTCCATGAAATGCTGGATCCCGCCTTCACCGCCTGCGAGATGGAACAACAGATTGGGACCCATGAGACCCCAACGTAATCCAGGTCCCCAACAGACCGCGGCGTCCGAATCAGCAACATCCAGAACACCTTGTTCAATGAGGTATACGACTTCACGGTAGAGAGCCGCCTGAAGCCGGTTCGCAACGTGGCCCACCACTTCCTTTCGCACGTGGATCGGCTTTTTGCCGATCGAGGTGTAGAACGAGATGGCCCGTTCAACAGTTTCGGGGGATGTTTTCGCACCTGCGACAACCTCGACCAGTGGAACTATATGCGGAGGATTAAATGGGTGGCCAATCACGCACCGTTCGGGATACTTGCAGGCCGATTGCATCACGCTCATCGGTAGCCCGGAAGAACTCGAAGCGATGATGGAATCCTTCGGCGCTGCGGCATCCATGTCAGCAAACAATTTGACTTTGAAGTCCTTGCGTTCAGGTCCGTTCTCCTGAACCAGATCAGCGTTGGCAACGGCTTCTTTCAGATCGAGCGTAAACCGCAAATGATCGCGTGAGCCGTTGGGTGAAATTCCTAGCGCCGTCAAGTCCTTCCACGCCGCATCGATGTATCGCCGCAGATTCGCTTCGGCGTTTGGCGCCGGATCTGTGGCAACAACGTTAAGGCCACGCGCCAGGTATAGAGCAGCCCAACTGGCGCCAATGACTCCCGTCCCAACAATCGCTACATTTTTGATTTCCTGGCTCTTTGTTTTTGCCATTGGATCCTCCTATAAGTTCGCTTCACTTCAATCGCGTATTTTCCGCGAGCCTCTTGCTCCGAGACGCTTAGCTGGCTCGGAGTGCCTCTTTCACGTTCTTCCCTGGCTGTGCAGCAGGGATCGCACCGCTGGTACGCAGGCTGCCGATTTCGTCCTCTCCAAAACCGAGCTCTTTCAGGACTTCATCGTTATGCTCACCGATTCGCGGCGCGCGCCGGGCAGGTACTTTGGAAACGCCGTGTACTTGAATCGGACTGTTGACGGTTGAGGTCAGCTTTTCGCCAGCTCCTTCGAGCGGAACGACGATGTCATTCGCTCGCAATTGTGGATCATTCACGACTTCCTGCGGCTCACGCACGGCGCCGAAGGGGACGTGAACGCCATTGAAGACCTCATACCAATGCGACATTGGCTGCGAACCAAAGATCTCATCGAGCATTGCCGTCAATTGCGGCCGGTTCTGCGCCAACTTGGCAGGATCAGAGAATCGCGGGTCCGTGAGGATATCCTCACGACCCATTGCTTTGAGAACCGCGGGCACCTTGTCTGGAGTTGCTACAAGAACGAACCAAGTTCCATCGGAAGAGCGATACGTGTTTAAAGCCGCATTTGCTGGATGAGTTCGATCGTGTAGCCCGTAGAAACTCGCACCACATAACGCAGCCTGGATAAAGACGCTGGCCGACCAGACACCTGCTGCGAGGAGCGAAGTCGTGACGTAGGATCCTTTTCCGGTGCGCTCGCGTCGATAAAGCGCGGTCAGAATCGCGGCATAAATGCAGACCGCAGTTGCATTGTCACCGCTGCCTGCCACTGGCCAGGTCGGCGGCTCCCCAGCATCGCGCGTCATGAATAACAGGCCACTTCTTGCCCAGAAGGCCGTGAGATCGAATCCCGGAAGAGCGGCGTCCGGACCTTTCTCGCCGAACCCGGTGAGATCGGCATAGATCAGACGCGGATTCCACCGCGCGACATCTTCATATTCAAGCTTCAATTTCTTGCGTGCGGAATGCGGTGTGTTGACGATGAACACGTCGGCCCACTTGGCTAACCGCTCGAGAACCTGCTGCGCGCTTGCAGCTTTCAGGTTGAGCGCAACCCCACGCTTATTTCGATTCGCCAACTGGAAGGGATAGGGCTCTTCCGAATGGGGCTGGGGCGGGATCTTCTGCCCGATTCTCCACAGCTCTCCCTCGGGGGGTTCAACTTTGACGACGTCGGCGCCGAAATCGGACAGGATTGTTGCAGCGCCCGGCCCGGCAATGAAGCTCGACAAATCCACGACCTTCAGTCCGGAAAATATGTTGCCTTCTGTCATTTTCATCTCCTTCTTCACGATCATTACTTATGGCATCGAGTCATTTGGAACTTCGAAGTAGCGCGCAAACTTCTAGTTTCCCTGAAACTTTGCCGCGCGTTTTTCGAGGAACGCCGCCGTCCCTTCTTTCTTGTCGTCGGTCGAGGCGCAGACTGCGAAAAGCGAGGCTTCGATGAGCAGGCCTTCAGCCACGCTCGTCTCCAGACCTTTGTTGACCGCCTCAAGTGCGTACTTCACGCTAAGAGGTGCGTTCGCAATGATCTTCTTCAACACAGTTTCTGCACGCTCGATGACCTGCGCGCTCGGCACCACTTCGTCCACCAGGCCGATGCGATAAGCTTCAGCTGCATCAATGATGTCTCCGGAGAGGATGAGCTTGAGCGCCCGGCCTCTTCCGACCAGACGAGGCATGCGCTGCGTGCCTCCATAGCCGGGCATGACTCCAAGCTTTACTTCTGGCAGACCGAATTTTGCGCTCTCGGCAGCGATTCTGATAGCGCACGCCATCGCCAGCTCGCACCCGCCGCCCAGGGCAAAGCCGTTGACTGCGGCGATGACCGGCTTGCCAAGGTTCTCGATGAGGTCGGTCAATGCCTGTCCCCGGCGAGTCGCCTCTTCCGCTTCTACAGCTGTGTTGTTGGCGATCTCCGCGATGTCGGCGCCCGCGGCAAACGCCTTCTCACCGGCGCCCGTGAGGATGACTCCACGGACGGCTGAATCGTCACGTGCGTCCTCGAAGGCTGCGCGCAGCTCGTTAATCGTTGCCTTGTTCAACGCGTTCATCACCTTTGGCCGGTTCAGCGTCACATACGCAATCGGCCCTTTCTTGTCGTAATCAACGTTCTCGAGTTTTAGAGCAGAGGCTAGCGAGCTCATTCCCTTCTCCTTATGAATCGTTAAGGTCTAATCGTTAAGATCATTAGTCGTTAAGATTTATGGTGACGTTCGTTATTGCGCGGCAGAAATTTCGGCGTACGCGATGCCGGTCAGGTTTCCTTCCGCCGCAAGCACTGTCTTCTTGTTGGACCCATCGAGATTCGCGCTATAGACGGATCCACCCAAGTCGGTCAGAAACATGCGGCCGCCTTTCAGATCCAGGGCGATACCGATTCCTTCCTCCAAATGGTCGAAAACAAACTCCGGGTCTTTCCTGCCATTTCCTTGAGAGGGATCCATGGAGGCGCGATTCACGGTGTTGCCGCGTGGTGGATCGCCGCGATCCGTCCAGTAGAGCGTCCGGTTGGCGAGGTCTAGTTCGAGGTCGATGGGTTCCGGCAGATTCTCGTACAGGAGTTCGACATCTTTGCGGTTCGCTGGAGTCTGGCCCTTGGGAATCTCGAGATTGGCGCGAAAGATACGTCCCTCACCGGCATTGGCCGGACCCTTCTGAGTCCAATAAACTTTGCCGGCTTCGACGTCGAGCGCAATGCCCACGCACCACTTCTTAATTTCTTTGCCCGGACGTGCGTCGCCTCCGCTGGTATCGATAAGAGATTCGATCTTGGAACCATCCAGGTTGGCGCGCATCACCCGCATGCCCTCGCGATCCGACCAGTAAAGCTTCCTGTTCTTCTCATCAAGTTGCAGTTGCTTGGGAGTGAAAGTGCCTCCCGGAGGAACAATGTGCGTAACGTTGCTTCCGTCAAGATTCGCGCGCTCGATGGAACCGTCGTTGGCGGTGGGGTTGCCCATGTTGGTCCAATAGAGATGACCTGCTTCGACGTCAACGACAATGCCGTCGGGAATCCGCCTTCCCTCACTCACGATGATCTTGAGGTCGGAGCCGTCGGGATTCGCGGAAAGCACTTCGCCGCTGCTTGCACTCAGAAAGAACAAGCGAGCCGTCGCGGCCTTTGCCGTGGTTTTCTTGACTTCTAATTTAGAGGACTTAACAGCCATGATTTTCGTCGCTCCTTTATTTATTGCTTCAGTTTTGGCAAGACAGGTTGAATAGGAAACCGCAATTCACTTCCATTCCGTTAGACGAAGGCGCTGAAGCCCGTTATGGCTTTACCCAGAATCAGGTTCTGTATCTGGAAGGTGCCTTCGTAGGAGTAGAGCGCCTCCGCATCCACAAAAAAGCGGCCGACGTTGTAGTCTGCGGCGATGCCATTACCGCCCAAAAGCTCGCGCGCCCACCCGACTGTCTCGCGGCACTTGGCAGTGGTGAACGCTTTGGCCAGTGAGGCATGCGCATCGGTCAGCTTGCCTTCCGCCTGCAACTGGGCCATGCGTACCAACAGACACTGCGAAGCAGTGATGTTGGCGAGCATCCTCGCGAGGAGGTCCTGCACCATCTGGAATGAGGCGATGGATTTTCCGAACTGCAGGCGTTCCTGACAATACTTGAGTGCGTTCTCGTAGGCGCCCATGGCACACCCGGTCGCCTCCCAGCCAACCACGAAGCGCGTCATCTTCAGGACGCGGGCGGTGTCTCGGAACGACTTGTCTTCCTGCAACCGGTTCGCTTCCGGTATCCGGCAATTTTCCATCGTGATCAGGCCGTTCTGGACTACTTTGAGCGCAATCTTGTTCTGGATCTTCTCTACGCTGAAGCCGGGTGTGGTCTTGTTCTCGACGATGAAGGCTTTGACTTGGTTGTCTGCTACGTCGCGCGCCCAGATAATGGAAATGTCGCACCACGGAGCATTGCCGATCCACTTCTTCTGACCATTAAGGATCCAGGTGTCTCCATCCCGCTTGGCAGTCGTCAACATTCCACCCGAAGTTCCTGATCCAACCAGTGGTTCCGTCAGGCCGAAGCAGCCAATTGTTTCCCAACGGGCCATCGGCGGGAGCCATTTCTGTTTTTGTTCCTCCGACCCGCCCAGGTAAATCGAACCCATTGCCAAGCCGTTGTGTACACCGAAGAATGTCGCGATCGACGAGTCGATGCGCGCCATCTCCATGGCTATCAAACCAAATAGCTGCGCACTTCCGCCTCTGCAGCCATAACCCTGCATGGCGATGCCGCCAATGTTGAGTTCTTTGATTGCGGGCAAGATTTCGAATGGGAAAGCATCTTCGACCCAGTACTTGGTGATGATGGGCGCGATTTTTGTCTCCATGAAAGTGCGCACCTGTTTCACAATCGCCAACTCTTCAGCGGGCAGTGTTTCGACAAGTTGATAGAAGTCGCTATTGGGTGCCGGTAGCGACACAAGCTTTCTGTCTTTTGCTGGGCTTGCCATTAAAACCTCTCTACTTATTAATTGTGTTTGTCTCGCTGCTCGCGGACACTTCATTTAAAGCAAGCCGGCTGCCAAACCTATTTGGAAATTGCCTGCTGAAAAGAAGCGAGTTGCAGTCTGAAAGGAGGCGTTGGTCAATAAATCAGCGTCATCAATAGATCAGTGTCATTGCCGGTAACGCTGATCGGATCTATTCGCGCATGAAAAACCTAGGTATCGCGAGTGCCGCACTACCAAGAAGCAGTAGAGGTAGCATGTTCCGCGACAATCCAGCTCGCGGTCGCATTTTTATGATGTTCTAAGGAGTGAGAGGGAACGTTGCGCAACCAACGAAATCAAACCGAGTTTAAGTTCTGCTCAGGCGAGTCGGATCAAACAGAAATCACATCGAGGCGATGAGCAGTACTGGAAAGCAAAGAATCATTCAGCGACTAAACTGGCCGTTGGGGAAGACATTACCTAGGCAGAAATCGTTCGCACCAACGCAAGCAAGCGGAATGGGTGCGCAGTACGCTGCTCACCCACTCCACGAACAAAGGACGAAAATTAGTGTTTCTCGATTACTGCCCAGTCATGGCGCTATTACTTACCGCTTTTCTCTGTTCTGGCAATGACAGTGTCTTCTGCAATGGACACGCACGCCTCGAGGTTGCCGCCGACAAAAAACGGCGTTACCTCGAGCGAGCCGTCGATACGGTGATGCACCGCGACAAGAATGTTGTTGGGTGCGATCTTTCCCATCGTGTGTACTTTAAAGAAGCTTCCCGGTGACGTGGAGCAGTCGTAGTGTAAATCGACAGTGTCGTCGTCGAGCAACTGATACCTTCCCTTGCAGACGCCGTTGGAGGGCGTCACTTGCGACGCATCCGTCGAAGGCACTTGCATGAGCACTCCCTGGTCGACGATTTTGACGTTGCCGGCTCCGTCGAACGACCAGACTCCCGTGTTCGTCACCACCGACTGCGTTACAGTTCCAGTCAAAACGTGCGGACAGGTTCCGTTCTGCGGGGAGCCAGTGATGAACTGCAAGGTCTCGTTGAATGGGAAGTCGCCTTTGAGGCGGTCAGAATTGTTCTGAGCGAAGGCGGCGCTTGCGATGCAGAGGAACACTAAGAGAGCTTTTCTCAAGGGTGCAGCTCGTTTCGCCGGGTCATCTCTATGTTTGGTGATGATGGGTGCGACATTCGTTTCCATGAATGTGCGAACTTGTTTCACAACCGTCAACTCTTCAGCGGTCAGGGTTTCGTTGAGGTCATAGAAACTGCTATTGGGTGCCGGTAGCGGTGCAGACTTTCTGTCTTTTATTGCGCTTGCCATCAAAAAATCCTTTCTTACTTTTTATGTGTTGCTGTTTGCAACACTTCCTTAAAGCAAATGGGCCGCCAAACTTATCCGAAAATTGCCTGCTGAAAAGAAGCGAGTTGCAACCGGAAGGGAGGTCGTTGATCAATAAATCCGTGTCATCAACAGATCAGCGTCAAAGTACGGGTAACACTGAGCCGAGTTCGCGCATGAAGAGCCCATGAAGAGCGCTGCCGAAACCAAAAGGCGAGTGTGTGGCGCTTGCTGAATTCTCGTCAGCATGTCGCGAGCAACTGTCTCAATGAATGTGGCGATGATTTAGTGCCAACCGAGGGCTGGGGCGACCGAAGTCAGAATTGCCTCCATGACATGCACATTGTAGGCAACACCTAGTTGATTTGGAACGGTCAGCAATAACGTGTCGGCCTCCGTGATCGCCTCGTCTTTCCTAAGCTGCTCGATGAGAATATCTGGCTCAGCGGCGTAGCTGCGGCCGAAGATCGCCCGCGTGTTTTCGTCAAGGAACCCGACTTGGTCCTCTTCCTGAGAGCCTCGTCCGAAATAGCCACGATCGCGGTCATCGATCAACGCAAAAATACTGTGGCTAACGGAAATACGCGGTGTGCGCGTGTGACAAGCATTCTTCCAGGCTGCGCGAAAGGCGCGAATCTGGGCGGCTTGTTGGATGTGGAGCGGCTCGCCGGTCTCGTCGAATTTGAGGGTTGAGGTCTGCAGGTTCATTCCTAGCTTCGCGGCCCATGCGGCGGTCGCGTTGGAAGCCGACCCCCACCAGATTCGATCGCGCAATCCTGCAGAGTATGGCTCAAGACGTAGCAGCCCCGGAGGATTGGTAAACATTGGACGTGGGTTCGGCTGGGCGAAACCCTTGCCGCGCAGCAACTCGAGAAATTCTTCGGCATGCCGCCGGCCCATATCTGCGTCGTCCTCTCCTTTAATCGGGCGGTAGCCAAAATAGCGCCAACCATCGATGACCTGCTCGGGGGAACCGCGGCTGATTCCCAACTGCAGTCGGCCACTGGAGATTAGATCCGCAGCCCCAGCGTCCTCCGCCATGTAATGAGGATTCTCATACCTCATATCGATTACTGCGGTGCCAATTTCAATCTTTCGCGTTTTAGCACCTACCGCCGCGAGCAGTGGGAACGGTGATGCGAGTTGCTGCGCGAAGTGATGAACCCGGAAGTAGGCTCCGTCCATTCCCAGGCGCTCAGCCTCCACGGCGAGGTCAATGGACTGCAGGAGCGCGTCGGCCGCTGACTGCGTTCGTGACTGCGGCGAAGCTGTCCAATGACCGAATGAGAGGAAGCCAATTTTCTTCATGCAATATAAGTCTCCCATATCGTCGCTATGGCTGTGCGCCGCTTCTCTGGGTCGCCCTCGCCGAATGCTTCCGCGTTCTTTCTCAAGAGATCGTCTACACTTTGCATCGCGTTCTCCGTTCCGGGCGTACCGCCGGCTATTCTGAGCCAAGCCGCTCTTGACGAACAACTCCGATGCCGGCTTGGCCCGACGAGAAGGAATCGGGTGAAAACGGGTCAGAATGGATATCCTGAAGCTTACCAATTCCTTCGATGCCAAGCGCTAAATTAACCGAAACGTCTAACTGACTGAAGAGGATCCAGACAGGAGGGCATCGAGGCCTCGCGCACCGCCGCGACAAAAGCGGAAGGCCGCGCTTTCTCTCCGCCGGGCACTCTGAGTAATCGAGCCCGATCGCGACAACTTCTTTTCAACTATTCTCACTGATTTGCGAGCAGCCAAGGTCTTCGAGATTGCAGTTTTTCGATTCAAGTCCTCGCTGTCCTTTAGCTGTCCAATAACGACTCCTAAGAGCTCCTTACAAGGCTTTTAGGTAGCCACCCGCGTCTTGTAAGTTGTTGAAATTGCTAATTGTTTTGGACTCATAACCCAAAGGTCGGTGGTTCCAATCCACCCCCCGCAACCAAATCCATTCAATCAGTTGAACCTTTCGGCCCTTTTCGCCCCTAAGGTACTGCTTCCCCAGCGGTCTGCCACAGTTCCTGACCCGGTCGACCCTAGGTTCCGAACAATATCTAGAATCGTTGCGTCGCTCCATCGATCCTGAGCACGTTATAATAGGCGGGCGCACATGGCTCTGGCGACTCGGTCTCCACGGAATCCAATCTCAGCCTGCTCAATTCGCGACAACACGTGGACCTCGTCCAAATGAAGGTCTCCCCCTCCCACCCAACGGACGACAGATTCATTTTCTGCGCTGACGCTATCCCGAGGCTAGGCTCCGCGCGGGGAGTTGTAATGCACGCATTGCGCGCTGCGACCGTTTCCGCAGTTTTGTTCTCTCCCGTTGCGCGCGCACAGAAGAGTGATTCGGCGAAGCCTGTGGTGGTGCAACCGGGTGCGCCGGGTGCGCCGACTAGAACGCTGCCGTCCTCAACGCGGGCAGCCCTGCCGCCACGCTCCCCAGCAGACGTAGAGTTCATGCAGGGCATGATCCTGCATCATGCGCAAGCGGTCGAGATGACGGCGATGATTCGGTCGCGTACGCAGAATAAAGACCTGCGTTCCTTGGGAGCGCGTATCAGCAGCTCGCAGGCGGACGAAATCAAATTCATGAAGCGGTGGCTGGCGGCCCGCGGCGAATCACTTTCGATGGCGATGCCGAACATGCCGAGCATGGATATGTCGCATGAGGCCTCGCACGAGGCTTTGCACGAAACCGTGGCACCGATGCCCGGTATGCTTACCCCGAAGCAGATGGAGGCGCTGCAGCAGGCGAAGGGCGCCGAGTTTGACCGCTTATTTTTGCTGGGGATGATACAACATCACAATGGCGCACTGACCATGGTAAAAGATCTATTCGACACCGCAGGCGCCGGACAGGATGCCGAGTTGTTCGACTTCGCGACCGATGCGGACAATACGCAACGGGCCGAGATACGGATCATGGAGAGTATGTTGCAGAAAGAAACCCTAGAGGAGAAACGATGAACCGATTGCGCAGTCTTACGGTATGTGCAGTGTGGATCGCACTTATTTTTTGTTTCGCTGTAAACCGAACGCAGGCGCAGGCCGTGCAGCCAGCGGCTCCGCCACAGGAGCAGGCGCAGAAGCCTGCGAGCCCGCCTTCCGACAAGGACGCAGAGGACGAAAATAAAGATCCATTCGCGCCAGAGCCTGCTCCAACGCTGGCACCGGGTATGACGGGCTCGGATACGAATGATGCGCGAGCCAAGCTTACACCGGGCCTCTACGACGCCGGCGAAACTTCGATGGGCATCGAGCACCTCTTGCTGCTCAAGAAGCCGGACGCGTTTCAACTCGGGACCACGGATCCTGATGATCCGAAGGTCGAGAAAGTAGTGGGGCAGCTTGGCATGGGGAACAACAAGAAGATTCCAAAGTCAGCCCACTTGCTGATCGCGCAACTTGCTTTCGCCAACTCTGACCTGGCGTTCCAGGGCAATCATTTGTTCCAGGGAAATTTTTATGGCGTGAGTATCTACGACATCGGCAACCCGGCGAAGACGACGTTGTTGACTTCGATGGTCTGCCCTGGCGGACAAGGTGATGTGTCGGTATACAAAAATCTGATGTTCATGTCGGTCGAGATGCCCAATGGACGCTTGGATTGTGGCATTCAGGGATTTCCCCCGGAACCGGCTCCGCCCGCAGACGATGACAAAGACAAAGATAAAGTAACCGCTGCCGACAAAGACAAAGACAAAGACAAAGATAAAGACAGCGCCAGTGACAGTGACAAAGGCAAAGACGACAAAGATAAAGAAAAAGAAAAAAAGCACCCCCTCCCGGTAGCGCAAAAAGACCGGTTCCGCGGCGTAAGAATCTTCGACATTTCTGACATCAAGAATCCGAAGCAGGTCGCAGCGGTGCAGACGTGCCGCGGATCGCACACGCATACTCTGGTGATCGATCCGAACGACAAGGACAATGTCTACATCTACGTATCGGGGACTTCGTTTGTGCGTCAGCCAGAAGAACTGGACGGCTGCTCCGGGGAAAAACCAGACAAAGATCCGAACACGGCGCTGTTTCGCATCGATGTGATCAAAGTTCCAGTGGCTGCGCCGCAGGAGGCGAAGATCGTGTCGAGTCCGCGGCTATTCATGGATGCTCGCACCGGCGCGATCAACGGCCTGAATAACGGCGGCACCCATGGCAAAAAGGGCGCGGAGAAGCCGTCGGATACAGACCAATGCCACGACATTACCGTGTACTCGGCGATCGGATTGGCAGCGGGCGCGTGCTCCGGCAACGGAATCGTGCTCGACATCAAGGATCCAGTGCATCCGAAACGTCTGGATGCGGTCAATGATCCCAACTACTCCTACTGGCATTCGGCTTCGTTTTCGAACGATGGCAGCAAAGTCGTGTTCACCGACGAGTGGGGCGGTGGGCTCGGCGCGCGCTGCCGTCCGAACGATCCAAACAAGTGGGGAGCGGATGCCATCTTCCGTTTGAAAGACGACAAGCTGACTTTCGCGAACTATTACAAGCTGCCCGCTGCGCAAGGCGACACAGAGAATTGCGTGGCGCACAACGGCTCTCTGGTTCCGGTTCCCGGCCGGGATATTGAAGTGCAGGCCTGGTACCAGGGCGGAATTTCTGTAATGGACTTCACCGATCCGGCGAACCCATTCGAGATCGCCTACTTCGACCGCGGGCCCATTGATCCGAAAGTATTGGTGCTCGGAGGCGATTGGTCTGCGTATTGGTACAACGGTTACATTTACGGTTCAGAGATTGCACGCGGCCTGGACATATTTCAACTCACGCCAACCAAATTTCTCACCCAGAACGAAATCGACGCGGCCAAGACTGTCCGGCTGGCTGACCTGAATGTGCAGAACCAGCAAAAGATCGAGTGGCCGGCGAAGTTAGTCGTGGCTAAGGCGTACGTGGACCAGTTGTCGAGGTCCGAGGCTCTGCCCGCAAGCCAAATTGCGGAACTGGAGAAGGCGATCAAGAGCGCGGAGAAGTCGCACTTGAACAAGAGCAATGCGGCGAAATTGAAGGCCATGGCGCCTTCGTTGGAAAAGAGCGCGGAAACCGCCAAGTCCCCCGCCGATTCCATGCGGATGCATGCTCTGGCAGACGTTCTGAAGCATCCCTCCGCCTGAGCCGCATCTTAACCTCGGCAGCGGACCCATGAGCTCCTGGAAGCAATACTCCATGGGCTCCCGGGTCAGCTGATGAGCTTTCGGAAAACGGCGCAGCGAATCTGTCCGTCTTTTGAGAGCGCCCAAGGTCTTCAGGATTTTCAAATTACCCTCGCGACAACGTATAGCCTCCGTTTGCCGCCGCAATTCTGACCAGCCGTTACCTCCGTAACGTGCGGGGCTTACCTAATGGATTTAACCTTTGGATGGCCTTACGCTCTAGCTGCGGGTTGAGGAGACCGTTATCTACGACGCCACCACATTTCACGCCAACCGGGCCGCCTCGGCGCGCGCATTTGTTCACAGCCTGAACATCCTCATTAAGTATGCGCGGATGTATGGCTACGATCACAAGCGCACGGAAGCGCAGTTTGAAGTGACATGGAAGGAATTGCAGCAGGGCCTGCCCATCGCCGGCGAGAGCGGATTCTTACTGGGCGTTTCTGACAACATGTTGTTGCTGGATGGGGTTCCGCTTGAAACCGGGCAGGTCGAGCGCAGTTTTGGCCAACTCTTGAGTACGGCGGGCCTAGCCAGCCTTCACTTCTCGAAAGATGTAACCATTGATGACTTCACCCGTCTGGTGCGCGCTTTCACCCTGGCAGGTTCCAAAGCACAGGATGTCTCCAAGCAAATCAAAGAAGCTCTGAGCAGTGGAGGCAAGAAGAGCACGATCAAGATTAACGAAGTTAAATTTGTGGCGGCCGATCCTCTGACCGGCGATATCAGCGTGGCTGCGCAGATCGCAGCGCAAACTCTGGGACCGGAATTCAAACAATGGTTGAACGATCCCCAGAAATTGCTGCAACTGATCGCAGCGGCGGAAGGGGCAAACTCCGGCACCACAGGGCAGTCTGGGGGACCCACTGTTCCATTCGGAAGTGTTCCTAACGTTGCCGGCCATTGGGTCGCAGGCCCAGCGCCCGCGGCAGGAGGCGCGGCGCCAGCCGGAACGGGTACAGCTCCGGCTTGGGAAGGCGGCGTGGTGCCGCTGCAGGAGGCAGAAGTGGTCCAGGCAATTCGCCTGCTGACTCGCTTCGGCCAGGTGCAGGGCGATCCCAATGTCGGCACCGAAGATTTGCAGAAAGAAGTAGGTAAGACCGATCCCAACACTCGTCTGAACCTGCAGCAATTGCTGGGCAGCCTGGCTGCTCAAGCCACAGTGAAGCAGGAAGAGGACACGCCGCTGCTGATGAAAGCGGCCGAGCACATGGCCATTCGCTTCGCCCTCGAGCGTTACTCCAAGGGCGAAGTGAAAGTGAATGCCGTGCACCAGATGATGGAGCACATGAGCCGCCAGATGGACTCATTGCGCCAGATTCTGAAGTTGCAGGAAGACAAGATGAACAAGGCCGGCATCCTGGTCGAGTCGCATGCCGACATCCTCGACCGGATGTTCTGGGCCGAAGTACCGGAGTCTGGAAAGAAAACGGTTCTGCTTTCGAACGAAGCTCCTTGCGTTCCTCCGCGCAACCTGCGCCAGTTCTTGGAAGTCTTGCTCGATCGCGACGATAAGAAAACCTCGGCCGAAATTCTGGACAACTATTCCGGTTGCCTGAACGTGAAGGATTCGGAAGCGCGCCGCAAGACTGCCATTGGATTAAGCCAACTGGCCGATCTTTACTCGCGACTGGGCGGCGAATCGCTGGGCGGAGCCATTCGCAAAGTAACCGATCAATTGTGCGTGGAGAAAGAGCCGGAACATCAAAGCCTGCTGAGTGCTGCCTTTGTTCGTCTGAGTCAGGAAGCCAGCGCGGCAAAAAATTATCAGGCAGTGAATGCGGTTTGCGCCGGCATGGAGCAACTGCAACAGCAGCGCCCAATTCTAGTGAACGACTTGCGCCCGCGGGTGGGCGTGGAAAATCGCATTCCAGAGTTCATTGAAGAAGCGCTGCGCGACGAAAAAATTGCTCCGGATCTGTTGGTCGTGTTGCGCCGCACTTCGCAGACCGGGGCAGAGCACCTTGCCGACCGGTTTTTCCGCTGTATGCGACGCGACGAATGCGACCGCATGGTCGAACTGGTAAAGGAAATGGGAAGCTCCGCGCTGAACCAACTGCGGGAGATTCTCCGCACCGGCCAACCCCGTCAGGCTTCGGCAGTGGTGGGCATTCTGAGCCGGCTCGACGTGGGCACGCTGTTGGAACTGTTGCCTATGCGCCTGCCCGAATGGAACCGTTTCTTCCACGACATCGTGGTTCGTCAAATCGCATATGGCGCTGCACTCGACCGTGGACGGACTTTACTCGAACTGGCCGAGGTGCTCGATTCAGTCGTGCTGCCGGAAGCCATCGATGAAATCGGCATGAGCGGCGATCTCACCGCTGCGCCTCCGTTGCTGGCCATGGGCAAACCGGGCGAGGCCGCTTCGCGCTCACCCTTCGTGCAACTGAAGGCCATCGAGTCTTTAGGCAGGCTGCGCGATCCTGAGGCCTTGACGCTACTGCGCGAGATTGTCGAAGCCAAAAAAACCTTTGGATGGATTCATCACCGCGAATTGCGGATCGCTGCGGCGCAATCGTTATCTAAGATTGATCCCCGCTATAGCAGCCAGATTCTTGCCGATAGCAGCATCGAACCCGCAGAACTCGCAATCGCTCCGCTGGATACGGCTCCAGCCTGTCCCTGGGTGCGGCAGCGACGCTACGAACGCATGGTGCTGGCGCGCGCAGTCGGCGCAACCATTGGAAGTTCGTGGGGTAAATCAAGAATTCTCATCCGCGAGTTGAGCCTGGGCGGAGGCATGGGCACGAAAGAGGACAACTTGCGCATCGGCAGCGAAGCCGATCTGGAAATTTCCGTTGGACTGCGTTCGAAAATTCGCGCGCACGTGTTGTTACGCCGCGCCCGGGTGAACGAAGTGGGGTTTGAAATCGTTAATACAGATCTGGAAAGCCGCTATCGTCTGCGGCGGTTGCTGGTGGAAGCTATCAACCGTGCGCCGCAAAAAGGCGATCCGCAGTGGACCGGCCAACGGAAAATGTAACACCCTGAAGTCCTCAGCTGCACAAAAAATAAAAAAGCCTCCGCTCGCTCACTGCGAAAGAGACTTTTTTATCTCACTATTGGATTCGACGCTTACTTCACCTTGACGAAGATGATCACCAAGGTATAAAGCGCTAGCGACTCAATCAGCGCCAGGCCCAGGATCAGCGCCAGTTGAATGCCGGGACGAGCGGCTGGGTTGCGGGCCAGGCTCTCAGCGGCGGAAGCGGTCGCCTTGCCTTGCGCCAGAGCGCAAATGCCGGACGCAAAGGCCATGGAAAATCCTGCGGCAATCGCGACCCAGTTGACTCCGCCCACAGCTTCGCCCTGAGCGAACGCGGGAACGGCGAACGAGAGTACGGAAAGTACCATGAACAACTTGCTTAGCTTACCCATCCTGTTTCTCCTCGTATGAAATACCGCCAGTGGGTGGTTGACGCCATACCGAGCAGACGCCCTCACGCTGAACGGCTTGTTTCTAGTTTCTAGTTTCTTGTTTCTAGTGTCGGCCAACGTGACGGTACTGGAAACTCAAAACTGGAAACTGGAAACTGAATTCTAGTGCTCCTCTGAAACTGCGCCTTGCAGATAAACAGTGGTCAGCAGGATAAAAATGTACGTCTGCAGCAGCGACACGCCGATGTGCAGCCCCAGGAACAGGATGGGGACGCCAACGGGGACCAGCGAGATGAAAACCAACGTGACCAGATCGCCAGCCAGCATATTGGCGGTAAGACGGATGGTCAGCGAGAGCACCCGAGCCAGATGGCTGATGATTTCTATTGGAAGCATCAGCGGCGACAAGGGGAGCACAGGCCCGGCAAACTGCTTTAGGTAGCCTACTCCAGCGTGCTTAAATCCTTGCGTGTGGTAATACGCGAACGCGCAAAGAGCGCAGCCCAAGGGAACGACGGCTACAGCCGTCGGTGATTCGAAGCCGGGAATCACTCCGATCAAATTGCAGAATAGAATGAAGAGACCCAGCGCTGCCAGGAACGCTGTGTAACCCTCGCTGTGATGGCCGATGATCTCATTGCTCTGGCCCTGAATGAATCCTTCGACGCCTTCAAACGCATGCTGAAGCGCACCTGGACGGTCCACCGAAAGCCGCGACCGGAGCAGGAAAAACAGCAGGATCAAAAAAGAGAAGACAAGAATCTCCATCGCAAAAGAATTCGGAATCGGAGCGGCGGGATGCTTCGGCTCGAAGTGCAATAGCCGCAGCAACGACGTGACAGGGCTTGCGAACAGACGGTTCAGGACTGCGGTGAACCACAATTGCTCAGGCATAAAGCGGCTTTGGCTGCGAGCTCCTAATTCGAGATACGGATACTTTCAAATCCCGCGGGTTAATGCCGCATAAACTTCGTAGACCGCTTCGCAGGCGATCCCGGCTACGGGCAAAAATAAGCCCGCAAGAAGCCCATTCAGGCTCGCGGGTGAAACAGTCAATATAACATAGGCTCCAAGAGCCATCAAAACATAGCGCAGCAGGAAGCGAAATACGATTCCCTGCCCGGATTGCGAGGTCGCGGCTCCGGCGGCGCGATCCACAAACCCCGCGATCACCCGCTTCAACCAATAAAAGTTGACGTAGGCGATTGCGCACCCGCACGCCAGCCCTACGGCCGCACGCGGACCGAACTTCCACCACGCGCCGACAACGAACAGCGGTCCAAGCACAGCCATGCACCGCCGAATGCGATCGAGCGCACCTGAGTAGAAGTGCTCGGCCACGGCCTGAGCCTTTTCGAGTTCGCTTTGGCATTGCTCAGGCATGGATATTTTTCGAGCAGCTATGGGATTGCACGGTCAGACGGGAAGGCCAGACTCCCTCACTTCGTGTCTCGCAGAACGGCGCGGATCAGTTCTATAAAGCCAGCAGCAATGCCCAGCAGTATCCCCGCCAGGTAAAGCCATGTCGTGTGCAGCCAGCGGTCAAGAGCTGCCCCGATCAACCATCCGACGACGAGGGCAGCAGGAAAAACGAACGCCAACTGGCTGTAGCGCGCTGCCTGGACCCAAAAGTTCTCCTTCCGCTCAGGAGGCGAGCTCTCGGAATTTGGATCGCTGGGCGGCATGTCCGGTCTGACAAACCTCGGCGCAATAGAAAGAATCTTATGCTAGTCGTCGTGATGGTTGAACGGCCGAGCTCCGCTCGGGCCGGGACAGCCGAGGCGGCTGTCGCTACATGAGCATTGCTAGCGAATCAACTTTGCCACCGCGGCAGTCTGCGCCAGACCCAACGACCAGTTCACCAGCTCGATGAAACGCTCCGGCATGATTCCGATAATCAGGGTGGCGAAGGCCGTCACCGCCAGCGCCGCCCGCATAGTCCAACTCACTGGCAGCAAACCTTTTTCTTCCGGCTGGCCCATAAACATGGCGTTAGCCATCTTCAAATAGTAGTACAAGCCGAACACGGAATAGAGCACGCCGAGAGATGCGAGCGCGTAATGTCCTGTTTCGATCAGGCTAAGGAAAATAAAATACTTCCCCCAGAAGCCGGCCAGAGGCGGGATTCCGGCCAGCGAAAGCAGGAAGATCAGCATCAGCACGGCTTCAACCGGTGCACGTGAGTAGAGCCCATTGAGATCGTCGAGTTCGTCGCCGATTACGTTCCGATGGCGCAACGAAGTGATCACCCCGAAGGCGCCGAGATTCATGAAGGTATAGACGAGAAGATAAATCAGAATGCCTTTGATGCCGTCCGGGCTGAGCTGGGTGACCGTCCCCGCGATCAAGCCCAGCAGCATGTAGCCCACGTGGGCGATCGAAGAGTAAGCCAGCAGCCGCTTAGTGTTGGTTTGCGTAAGCGCCGCAAAGTTCGCTCCCGTCATGGTAGCGATGGAAACAAAGACGAGCAGTGGAAGCCAGACCGCGCGCATCGGTCCCAATCCCCAGATTAGAATGCGCAACATCATCGCCCATCCCGCAGCTTTGACCGCCACGGACATGAATCCAGTGATGCAGGTCGGTGCGCCCTCGTAGGCATCCGGCGCCCATTGGTGAAATGGCACGGCGGCAACTTTAAAAAGTAGTCCGGTGATCGTCGTAAGCAAAGCAACGATCGCAATCGGATTGTGCGGATCGCGGGCCAGCAGGCGCGCCAATTGGCGGCTGATCTCCCCCAGGCTGGTGCTGCCGGTCAGACCGTAGAGCAGCGAGAGTCCGTAGGCAAAAATGCCGGATGAAAATGCGCCCAGTAACAAATACTTCAATGCCCCTTCGTTCGAGCGTCGGTTACGCCGCAAAAATCCCACGAGAACGTAGGTGGAAATCGCCATTAGCTCGAGGCCGATGAAGATCAGCACAATGTCGAATCCTGAAGCCATGCACATCATGCCCACTACCGAGAGCAACATCAGCGTGTAATACTCACCGTGATTCTCATGCTCAGTCTGCATGTAACGCATCGACATGAGAATCGAAATCGCCGTGCCCACAAGAAACAGATAAAAGAAATAGAGCGCGAAGCGGTCGACGTACATCGTGCCCATCAACCCGGGCCAGCCGCTCCCCGGCGCGAGGTGGGCTGCATCCAGAAAAGATTGGATCTTCACCACTCCGCGAATGGCAAACAGCACTCCGATAAAAGCCATGAGCCCGTTGATCCACTTATCCTCGGGCGGAAGCATGAGATCGATGAGCAGGATGCCAATGGCGAACAGCGCGAGCAGAGTGATGGGAAGAGCAAATAGATAGTCATTCGCAGTGAATCCAAGCGCGCCCACCTATTTCTTCCCTTTCGTCATGGAGACTGTGGCCACGGGTGCGGAGGCTGGCGGCCGAATCGCGGCATTCATTCCGCTGTCGGCCTGCGGCCCGCGCACGTTCTGCACGATCTGATTCACTGGCTGCTCGAGAATCTGGAAAAACGGCTTGGGATAGAGACCGATCCAGAACGCCATGATGAGCAGTGGCACGAACGTGAGCACCTCGCGCGGCGTCAGGTCGTGAAGTTTTTCATTCTTCGGATTCGTTACGGGTCCAAAGAAAACGCGTTGATAGAGCCACAGCAAATACGCGGCCGCCAGCACTACTCCCGGCACCGCCCACGCGCCCCACCGCCAGTTCTCCATGAACGTTCCTTGCAGAATGGTGAACTCACCGACAAAACCATTGAGGAGCGGCAGCCCCATCGAAGACAGGAACATGATCATGGTGATGGTTGCGTAAACCGGCATCACGTTCGAGATGCCACCGTATTCGGAAATCTCGCGCGTGTGGCGGCGTTCGTAGAGAATTCCGACAATCAAGAACAGCGCGCCAGTAGAGATGCCGTGATTGATTTGTTGCAACACCGATCCACTCAGTCCCAGCGGCGTAAGAGCAAAGATTCCCAGAGTACAGAAACCGAGGTGGCTGACCGAAGAATAAGCCACCAGCTTCTTCATGTCCTTCTGCATGAGCGATACCAGCGCGCCGTAGATGATTGCGATGATGGAGAGAGCAATCATCCAGCCGCGAACTTTGGTGTGCATCAGTACGTCAGGAAAAAACGGCAGTGAGAAGCGAATGAAGCCATACGTTCCCATCTTCAGCAGAACCCCCGCCAGAATTACGGAACCGGCCGTCGGCGCTTCCACGTGCGCGTCCGGCAGCCAGGTGTGGAAGGGGAACATCGGCACCTTGATGGCGAAGGCGAAAAAGAAAGCGAAGAACAGCAGCGTTGCGATGGTAGGGCCGTAGGCTGGATCGGAATAAATTTTCGGCGCAGTTTCGTAGAGTGCCGTAAGACTGAAGGTGTAGATTCCGGTCACCGCATGATGATGGAAATACAGAAATAGGATTCCCAGCAGCATCAGCACCGAGCCCGCCAGGGTGTATAGAAAAAACTTGATCGCGGCGTAAAGTTTGCGCGGGCCGCCCCAGATGCCAATCAGCAAGTACATCGGCACCAGCATGGCTTCCCAGAAGACGAAGAAGAGAAAGAAATCCAGCGCCATGAAAACGCCGAGCATACCGGTCTGAAGAATCAAAAACCACACGTAATATTCTTTGACGCGATTCTCGATGGCGGTCCAGGAAGAAAGAATCGAGATCCAGCCCAACAGCGTCGTGAGCAGGATGAGCAGGAACGAAATGCCGTCGATGCCAACCACGTAGCCCGCGCCAATCGAGGGAATCCAGTTGTTGGGCGTGCCCTCGATGAACTTGAACCGGTCGGCGCTCTGCATCTGCGACCAGAACATCGGCACCAGCGGAAGAGAAATCAGGAATCCGCCGAGCGCGAAGAAGTTCGCAATCCAGCGAATGGCGTCCTTGTTTTCCTTGGGAACGAACAAGAGGATGAGCGCGCCCACCAGCGGTGTGAAGAGGATGATCGAGAGTATGTGGTTTTGCATGAAAAGCTCTTAGCCTTTAGCTCTTAGCCATTAGCTTTGTAGCTCTTCGCGTTTGGTTTCAAGCTAAGAGCCAAGAGCTAACAGCTAAGAGCTGCTTTCAGTGATACACATAATAAAAAACGAAACCTACCAGCCCAGCGGTCATCACCAGCGCATACCACTGCACCAGACCCCATTCAAACAACCGCGCAAGATACGAAAGCGGGAAACGAGCAATCGTAGCTGGGCCATTGACCAACAAACCGTCGATGATCCACTTGTCCCACCAACTGGAAACAGTCGCAGTCAAACGGGTGATCCAGCCCGCACCATTCACCAAGCCATCCACCACATGAACATCGAACCAGGAAGACGCTTCACCCAGTCCAAGCACGCCGAGCCGCACATCTCCTAACTTTTGTCGCCCCGTGAAAACATAGTCGTAACCTTCGTCGACGTAATACTTCTTCAGCAGCGTGTTATAGATGACCGGCGAGGCCGTGATCGGCTCCGCGTAGCCTTTATGGGCATGGCGATAGCTTCTCCAAGCCATTCCCCATCCCAGACCAGCAGCAGCAAGAGACAAACCCATCAGCAGCCACTCTGTGCCCGTGTTACGTTCTTCCTCTTCCACTCCTGCTAACAGTTGACTGGTTCTGCCTTGCTCCTGCAGAACGCGAGCCTCACTGGCAAACACCGGTTCGAGAAATTTTGTGAAGCGATCGGATCCGCCGAGACTGTGCGGCCAGCCCAGCCATCCCGCGACAATGGCGCACAGCGCGAGCGCGACCAGCGGCGCCGTCATCGACACAGGCGATTCGTGAATGTGATGTTCCGCTTCGTG
>DATNMU010000141.1:0-4287 GCA_035602195.1 Candidatus Acidiferrum sp. | reverse complement strand
GCCAGGTTTTGTGACCGTGTACGTTCCTTACATCCTGCTCGGTCACATTTACAGACCCAGCCACGGGCCTTTGGCGTGGATGGGCGTTCTCTCCATACTTGGGGGAGCCTGCATATATTTCTGCTGCGCATGGGAGTTCGCAGTGCGGGGTTTGGGCACGCCTGCGCCGATCGCTCCTACAAAATTTCTCGTCGTCAGCGGCCTGCACCGCTATGTGCGCAATCCCATGTACATAGGTGTGCTGCTGGTAATTCTTGGACAAGCGGCGCTGTTCGATGCGCCTCGCGTTGCGGTGTACGGATGTCTGTGTGTTCTGGTTGCGCACATTTTTGTGCTTCTCTACGAAGAACCCACGCTGCGCAGGCAATTCGGGGAATCGTACGAGCAATATCTCCGCACCGTGCCGCGTTGGATTCCGCGATTTCGTAAGTGACGTTGTAAGTATTCGCTGCTTGCGTTGACCTCGCTCCACCGCCCCTGCTACCGTCATATGTTTGCCCTCCGGCACGCGCCCCATTCTGCGGGCGGCAAACTTGTTTCGTAGATTTGACCCGGGATTTATTTCGTCCCTACGGAGAAGCAATTATGCCTGCCATCAAATTTCGCGGTGTCGATTTCATCCAGTTTGATTCGCTGCTCACCGAAGAAGAACGCCTGGTGCGCGACACGACGCGCCAGTTCATCGAAGACAACCTCGTGCCCATCATCGAAGAGTGCAACCGCGCCGGGCGTTTTCCCCGGGAGTTGGTTAAGCCTATGGCGGACCTCGGCTTTTTCGGAGCATCGCTGAAGGGCTACGGCTGCGCCGGAATGGGGAATGTGGAATATGGGCTGATGACACAGGAACTCGAACGTGGAGATTCTGGGGTGCGCAGCTTCGTCAGCGTTCAGTCGGCGCTGGTGATGTATCCGATTCATGCGTTCGGCAGCGAGGAACAGAAACAGACCTGGCTGCCTGCGATGCAGAAGGGCGAAAAGCTTGGCTGCTTCGGGCTCACCGAGCCGGACTTCGGATCGAATCCCGGAGGCATGCGCACGCGCGCGCGCAAGATTGGCAACGAATATGTTATGAACGGCGAGAAGATGTGGATCACCTCGGGCAGCATCGCAGATGTTGCTGTGATCTGGGCGAAAGTAGAAAACGAGAACGACAAGATTCGCGGATTTCTGGTAGAGACCGACCGCCCCGGCTTCAAGGCCGACGACGTTCACGGTAAGTGGTCGCTACGAGCGTCCGTAACTTCCGGCCTCTCGATGCAAGACGTTCATATTCCCGAAGCAAACTTGCTGCCGAAAAGTGATGGCCTGAAGTCTCCTTTGATGTGCTTGAATCAGGCGCGCTACGGTATCGCCTGGGGCGCAGTTGGCGCGGCTATGGCTTGTTACGACTGCGCGCTGCAGTATTCTATTTTGCGAAAGCAGTGGCGCGACCAGCCCATCGCCTCGCACCAGTTAGTGCAGGACAAATTAACCTGGATGATCAGCGAGATCACTAAGGCACAATTGCTGGTACTGCAGGTCGGCCGACTGAAAGATGCAGGGAAAGTGGAGCACCAGCACATCTCCATGGCGAAGAGAAATAATGTGTGGATGGCGCTGGAGTGCGCCAGGATTTCTCGCGACATTCTCGGCGCCAACGGCATCGCCGACGACTATCCGATCATGCGCCACATGATGAATTTGGAATCAGTGAAGACTTATGAAGGCACGCACGATGTGCATTCGCTGATCATCGGACAGAGCGTGACGGGGATTGACGCGTTCTAGGGTGCTGACCCGCACGAACCCCACGCCCAGCGCGCCTTCTACTTTGGGATATTCCAGCCGAGGCTCGGAAGTGGTACGATTCAGCGTGGGGTAGGCGTCCGGTTCCGGCCGGATTCAGTGGGTTAACAGCCCACGGCTCTACGGATCATGAGCTACACCTACCACGGGAGCGAAGGCCGCTCATTGCTCGCAAGGTTCTGGGCGGCTTCGTTCTTTAGATGTTACGATGCAAGACCCGCGCCGTCAACAAGCAAGTCCTCTTCTCTCCGGCTTCAAGACGACTTCCATCGTGGAATAAGCGCTCTGGAAACTTACTAGTAACGTTACGTAGCGCGTAACGCGTTGAATCAAAGGAAAATATATGTATTGACTCCGATATATTTACGGCGCATTCTTGGCGTGTGTATTTTCTTAGCGATGGCGGGAGGTAGATATGTCGCAACTGGAGGCCTTACGCAGCGCCCTAGAGCACTATCAGCAACAGCGCGAGCAGAAGGTGAGGGAATTTGAAGAGGCTGTACGGACGTTAGATTTGATGATCTGGCAGTTGAAGCGTGACCTTGGCGAAGTGCCTGAAGGCGAAGCGCCTGCTGTTCCTGCCAGTCCGCCTCTGTCGAGTTCCAACGGGGTCCCTGGAAGGCCTTCAGTCTCGATCAAACCGGATGAGTTTTTTAGAATGAACCAGACCGACGCGGCGCGGGCATACCTCAAAAAAGTCGGCCATTCGATTCCATTCGATGATCTGGTAGCTGCTCTCAGGAAGGGCGGGGCAAAACTGGGAGGCGCGGACCCCAAGAAGACTCTCTATGTGTCACTAGCGCGGAATCCGAGGAAAGAATTCGTATGGCCGAGTAAGGATTTCATCGGGCTGGATGAATTCTACGCTGATCGTACAGAGAAGTAAGTCCACGATCGTATCTCAAGAAGGCTGGGCGGCTCTGTGAAAAGACGCGACGATCTGAACGACGTAATCCGGGAAGAGAGGAGCCGAGGCAAGAAGCGGCCGATCAACACTGCCGCGATCAATGAGAAGGCCGAAAGAAGAGACGCGGTGCTTCGCATCCTTCGGCGTGGCAAGCGGGAGGATCTACAGGCACTTCTTAAAACCTGGGGTTATTCCAGGGAGGAGATCGAAGCCGCACTTATCGAGTACGACGCTGCACGCGAGCAGCAATCTTCCTAGTTTCGGAATCCGCCTTAGCCCGCCTCTCGGGTGTCATTTTCGCGGCACGGTCGTTAATCTCGGTTGCGAGACGTTCCGCCAAATCCTCCAACCGGTCTTCCTTCGGACGCTTTAGTTTGGCTACGGCCATCGGGTTCCTTCGTCTGGCGGTGATTCTACCAGTTCTATTGTCGCTTGCAGATTAAGATGATGCAAGACTGACTTTGGTAACCTCACGCCGTTGGTTTGTCGCGAGGAGGTTCCACCGCGAGGAACTCCGCGGCAAAACGCTGAGCATAGTCTTCGAGCAACGACTGCACGCGCTGCTGATTGCTAGACCGCAGAATCAATCCCGCGTGGTGATGCCTCTTGATGCGCAGGAATATCTCTGGATGGTTGTATCCGGAAGTGTCGGGACTCTCCTGACGGGCCAGGGAGAGAATGACTCCAGCATAGTCTTCTCGCGTTGGCCGAAGCTTATAGCTTCCGTCGCCGCCTGCCACTTCGATGCGAGCCCACTCTCGCCAGAGATTAATTCCAGTCGCTGCTTCCACCATCTCGTTGATGTACGCTCCGCCTACGCGTGCGGCACACTCCAGAAAATAAAACTGTTCATCGCCATGCGCGCGGATGAATTCAGCGTGGGCGACACCTCGCAACAGTCCCAGCGCAGCAATCAGCTCACGATTGATCTGCCGAAGTGCTAAATCTTCTTCGGTTCCGCGGGGCACGGTGAATGTCGTGAATACTCCGCCGCCCTGCGCGACATTCATGGGCGGCTTGCCATATTTGCTTACGTTGGCGAAGACCACTTGATTTTCTGAAACAATCGAATCGACGTGGTAGACCTCGCCGGGGACAAATCGCTCCAGCAGAAAGGAGGATTGTTTCTCTCCCAACTCCTCCAGAATCGGCCACAATTCTTCTGAAGCAGGAATTTTCTTAATTCCGATCGCCGATGCCTCCTGCCGCGGCTTTAGCACCCAAGGTCCAGGAACACGGTCAAGGTAATAGCGAATGTCGTTGTGATGCAGAAGCGGAACAAAATCAGGTACGCGGATGCTGTGCTCCAGCGCCTTCATGCGCATGGCCAGCTTGTCACGGAAATAGCGCATTGTAGTTAGCCCCATGCCCGGCACGCGCAGGTGTTCGCGAAGAGTCGCAGCCGTCTCCATGTCGTATTCATCGAGTGCCACGATGCGGTCAATCTTCTGGGAGCGGGCGAGGTGCGTCACGGCTTTCACGATGTCGGGTAGAGAAATTTCTTGAGGAAGATAGAAGGTGTCGTCGATGCTCTCCTGCGGCCAGGCCGCCCCGCGAAGTTTCTCCGCCGTAAGTAGAAGCACGCGGCAGCCGGT
>DATNMU010000140.1:0-34888 GCA_035602195.1 Candidatus Acidiferrum sp. | reverse complement strand
AGCGGGCCAGATCTTGGAACAATGATGCAAGATAGTAAGTTTTGCAGTTGTGCAACACGCGTCCTCAGCGCGATATGACCGCTTTTACGTTGACAATAGCCGTGTTTCGGCTTAATATCTTAATTGAGACCAACAAACCTTTCTTATTCTTTTCTTAATTACTCTTTTAGTTTCTGGGAAGTAAGTCAGCCTATCTAATTTTCGTGAACGCTCCGGTAAGGAGTTGTCAATTGCCAGGTGAGCGACAGTTTGGAACCGTTTGCTCACTTACCGTCTTTCGTCCTGAGCCTGGAAAGGAATCCATGACTAACACGAAGTTTCTTGTGAAAGTGAACCGCAGCGGAACCCGCGCTCCCGAATACGTGCAGCGCATTGACCGGACTCCTATTCTGACCACAACCAATCGCAAGCTGGCGCTGGCGATGGGACGCTTTACGGCGGAAGATGCCGTCAAGTCTATCCAGAATTCCCGATGCACCCCCGAATTGATATCGGTCCAGGTTAGCGCTTAGTAGGCTGGATTTCGATGGGTACAATAACGACCGCCGTTCGGCGGCAGAGCCTCAGCCTTTGCCTGGGGCTTTTTGATTTAACGCCAGCCGCAATCCTCGTTTTGGCAAGAATCTCCGACATACTTTGGAAGTGCTCTGCGTAAAAAAATCCAGCCTCTCAGCATTGCCGTAGTATCCTCGGCAGGAAGAGATTCCGCGTCTCTTGACTCGGCGAAAGGAAGGCTGGGGTGGAGCATAACGACAAAGCCGGTTATAACCGCTTTCTGCTTCTCGTGGCAGGGTTGGGCGGGCTGCTTTACGGCGTCGACGTTGGCATCATTGCCGGCGCTCTACCCTATCTCGAAGCCACTTCCGGTTTGACCGCGGGCCAGCTTTCCATCGTAGTCGCGGCCGTTCTGCTCGGCAGCGTCATCTCCACTTTGTTCGCAGGAGTTCTCGCCGACTGGATGGGGCGAAAGCTGCTGATGACTCTCAGCGGCGTGCTTTTCGTTATCAGCATTCCAGTAATCGCACTGTCGCATGGCTATGGGCCTCTGGTGATGGGGCGCCTGCTGCAGGGGATCAGCGCGGGCCTGATAGGCGTGGTCGTCCCGCTGTACTTGGCCGAATGTCTTTCGGCAGCGAGCCGCGGCAAGGGAACGGGCATTTTCCAGTGGCTTCTGACTCTCGGCATCGTGACCGCAGCCGTTGTCGGAATGTTTTTTAGCATTCGCGTCGAAGAAGTGGCAAAGCTTGGCGACGCCGGCCGGCTCTTGGCTTTCAAAGACACGGCGTGGCGGAGCATCTTCTGGGTATCGCTACCACCCGGCATCTTGTTCGTAGTCGGCAGCCTGATGGTTGCGGAATCCCCACGCTGGCTGTTTCGCCGCGGCAGGCGCGACGCGGCACTCACCGCGCTTCTGCGCTCGCGCACCTCCGGGCAAGCGAATCTTGAACTCGCGGAAATGGAACGGGCTGCCGCCGCCGAAAAAGCCAGTGCCGCCGGCGGAATGACGATCAAGGAATCGCTTCTGCGTCGCAAGTACGTGATCCCGTTCATACTTGCCTGTGTCATTCTGGCGTGCAACCAGGCTACTGGCGTCAATTCCATCATCGGCTATAACGCCAACATCCTGTTGCAGAGCGGTCTCACCGATGTTCAAGCGCACTGGGGCTATGTCGTCTTTACCATCGTGAATTTTCTGATGACGATCGGCGGAGTCTTGCTGGTTGATCGCAAGGGACGAAAGTTCCTGTTATCGCTGGGCAGCGCGGGGATCATCCTCTCGCTACTCTGCACTGGCACGTTGTTCCGGCGCACTGAGAAGTTGCGGGTGGACTACCGAGCCGCCGTTCAATCGATGGTCAGCAGCGATCAGAGGCTTGCCCTCGTCTATGACGGAAAGACCGCCGATAAGCTTCTTGTAGCAAACGGGGACGTTGGCAATGCTCTCAGAAACCGGCCTACGTCGCTGATCGTTATATATTCCTGTGGAGACTTCCGGGCTGCCACCAAGGTTGTGCGCTCTGACGATCCCGCGGCGAAGCCGATTGAGATCGCGCGCCAGAGCTGTTTGCCAGCGAACAAGGTCGTGGCGTTCTTCTCGAATCCATTCAGCAATTTAGACGCTTCGCGGCAGGCGCCGCTTCGAATCGACAATGCTTTGATCAGCCCGGTGCCTAGTACGAAGAATGGCTGGCTGGTGGCCATCACACTCTTCGTTTTCATGGCATTTTTCGCCATCGGTCCCGGAGTGTGCGTCTGGCTGGCGCTCTCAGAGTTGATGCCGACGCGCATCCGTTCGAATGGAATGAGCATTGCGCTGTTGATCAATCAGGCAGTCTCCACCGGCATCGCCGCTACATTCCTGCCGACGGTCGGCAAATACGGCTATTCCACCATGTTCTTTGGCTTCGCGGCGTGCACGGTGATTTATTTCATCACCGCCGCTGTGTTCCTTCCTGAAACCAAGGGGAAGACCCTCGAAGAAATCGAAGCGCATTTTGAAGGCAGCAAGGAAAATCAGCAACTAGCGACTGCCTGAACACCAACCGTTAAGCGCGCACGCGTTCACTGTTGGGTTTCGAGCCACTGAGCGCGAAGAACAAAATATAGAGATAACAAATTACCGGAAGAAAAAAGGCGTGGTGAATTCCAATCCTGTCGGCAATTGCGCCCTGCGCCAGGGGAATAAGCGCTCCACCAACGATCGCCATGATCATGATTCCGGAGCCATCACCTGTAAGCGGGCCGAGTTCTGCTACACCTAACGTGAAAATGCTGGGGAACATGATGGAGTTAAAAAATCCGACCAGGATAATGCTCCACATGGCGAAGTGCCCGGTGCTGAGCATGGAAATTGCAACCAGAGCGGCGGCGCACACCGCGCAGATGCCAAGCAGGTGGCCGGTCTTCATTTTCTGCAATAGACCCGATCCAATGAAACGCCCGACCATCGCGCCGCCCCAGTAGAAGGCAACGAAACTCGCTGCAACTTTTTCGGTAAAGCCGCCAATTTCTGGCTGACTGAAATAGTTCACCAGAAAGCTTCCGATGGAGACCTCGGCGCCGACGTAGACGAAAATTGCGATCGCGCCAAAGATCAAATTCGGATGCTTCCAGATGGAGTCACTCACTTTTTCGCCGACTGCATGTTGTGCCTGCGGGATTTTCGGTAGTTTGAAGCTGCCGATCGCGACTGCCAGTAGGACAAGCGCAATCCCTAAACCAATGTAGGGCAACTTCACGGTTGCGGCCTCATGCAAGCGATAGGCACGCAAAGCATCAGGGGCCAGCGCGCGAATCTCCTCCATCGACTTCGGAGCTGCGCTCAGAATCAGGAGCCCTCCGAAAAAAGGTGCTAGAAAAGTGCCCAACGAATTAAATGCCTGGGTCAGATTCAATCGGCTGGAAGCGGTCTGCGGCTTGCCCAGCACGGTCACATAGGGGTTGGCCGCCACCTGCAAACACGTGATGCCCGCCGCAAGTACGATCAGCGCCATCAGGAACAACGGATACGACGGAGCGCTGGCCGCCGGAACAAAAAGAAATGCTCCTATGCCCATCGTCAACAAACCGATCACCATCGAGCGCTGATATCCGATCCAGTCGATGATCTTCGCCGAAGGTATGGAGAAAAGAAAGTAGGCTCCAAAGAATGCGAACTGAATGAGCATCACTTGCGTGTAATTCAGATCGAAAATCGGCTTCAGGTGGGGAACCAGAATGTCGTTAAGACAAGTTAGAAAGCCCCACATGAAAAATAACGTGGTCACCACCGCCAGCGGCACTGTGTAAGACGTCGCCGGGTCGGAAACCGAAGTAGTAGTGGAAGTGTTAGGAGCAGCAATAGCCATAGCTTGATGTCCGCCCGTGATCAGGGATTTCCGGCCTACTTGCCCACAGATCATAGCATCGCAGGCGGGCCTGCGGCACAGGCCCGCAAAGACGGCCGGACTTTTCGTTATTGCTGGGGCTGGATCCTCACCAGGAAGTTCGCGGGTTCGGGGAGTATGGCAAAGGTAGGTAGTTTCCCGCACACCATGGCAACTTCATCGCAGTTGTGAAACCGCGGACAGACGTGGCAATCCTTATAAATTTTGTCGGGAAGATCGTCGCGGCGGGCGATCTGGAATCCCTGACGCGCAAAAAATTCTGGAGCCCGAGTGAACAGGCAAATACAATCGACCCGATGCCGCCTAGCTTCGGCCATTAGAGCTTTCATCAGCCGGCTGCCACCGCCATGACCTTGCGCCCGCGGTCCCACAGTGATGGAGCGAATCTCGGCCAGGTGCGTTCCATATAGATGCAGCGCTCCGCATCCGATAATGCTACCCTCATCTTCCAGCACGACAAAATCTCTTACGTTCTCGCAAATCTCTGCCAGCGTGCGCGGCAATAACGTGCCATCACCGGAATAGGCCGAGATCAGTTCATGGATGTGCTTCGCATCCGGCAGAGTAGCTTTACGCGTGCGCATGAGCCTCCTCTCGCAGGGAACCGATTTTCTTTTTGGCGGCAGCGATCGCCTTCTGCACTCTTGCTGGCGCAGTTCCACCGGCAACGTCATGGATCGCCAATACCGATGCCAGCTGCAGACAATCCCAAAAGCTTTTATCGAATGCCGGATTCATGGCCTGCAAGTCTTCCAGCGCGAGATCCTGCAAGTCGCAATTTTTCTCGATGCACAGCTTCACAGCTTTGCCGATCACCTCATGCGCCAAGCGCGAGGGAACGCCACGGTTGACCAGATAAGTCGCGGCTGCCCACGCATTAATGAATCCGGACGCTGCAGCTTCGCTCATGCGCTGGTGCTCGAATTTGACAGCCTTCATCCAGCCCGCAACCAGCGGCAACATGCCCAGTGCGGTATCTGCCGCATCGAACAGCGGTTGCTGCGTTTCCTGCAGGTCCTTGTTGTAGGCCAGAGGCAAACCTTTCAGCGTGATCAGCAATGCGGTTGCACTGCCGATAACACGGCCAGCCTTGCCCCGCACCAACTCCAACAGGTCCGGATTCTTCTTCTGCGGCATGGCGCTGCTACCCGTGGAATAGGACTCGGGCAACTGCACGAAGCCGAATTCTTCGGTGGAAAAGATGATCATTTCCTCTGCCCACCGGCTCAAATGCAACGCCATCACCGAAAGCGCGTTGACAAACTCTAGAACGAAGTCACGGTCGCTGGTGGCATCGATGCTATTCGCAGTCGGCGAAGCGAAGTCGAGTTGCTCAGCCATAAACGCGCGATCCAGCGGCAACGTGGCGCCTGCCACAGCGCCCGAGCCCAGGGGACATACATTCAGCCGCTTGCGACAATCAGCCAGCCTCTCCGCATCCCGCAAAAACATTTCGACATAAGCCAGCAGCCAGTGGGCTACAAGCACAGGTTCGGCCCGCTGCAAATGTGTGTAGGCGGGCATCGCTGCGCTGCCAGCTTGTTCAGCACGCTCAGCAAAAGTACCGCAAACCTCGGCCAGTTCGTTACGCAACTCATCAATTGCCGCCCGCACATACAGTCGCAGATCAGTGGCGATCTGCTCGTTGCGGCTGCGGCCGCTGTGCAACTTGTAGCCGACCTCGCCGATGCGCGCAACCAGCTGTTTCTCTACGAAGTGATGCACATCTTCAGCCTCATCATCTTCGATCGCAGCTTTGGAAGCAGCGACTGTTTCGCCGATCTGCTGAAGTCCTTCCAGGATGCTAATAAGTTCATCCGCAGAGAGAACGCCGGCGTTTTTCAGTACGTGGACATGGGCAGCACTGGCTGCCAGTTCGTACTGCAACAAGCGTCGATCGAAATCAAACGATCGCTGCCAGCGCTCGAATTGGCCATCCATCGACTGCCGGAACCGACCCGACCACATCTTCATCTCGCAACCTCCACGCGAGCTCGGGCGCGAGTCCGCGACGGCAGCCCGAGAATTCGAATGAACCCTTCAGCGTCCTTCTGGTCGTAACTGTCACCCATGGTGAAAGACGAAAGATCGGTGCGATAGAGCGAATGCTCGGACTGCCGGCTCACCACCGAAACATTCCCTTTGTACAACGAGAGTGTCACGCTGCCCATAATCTCTGCCTGCGTGCTGGCGACAAAAGCATCGAGCGCCTCGCGCAGCGGCGTGAACCATAATCCAAAGTAAACAAGCTCGGCGTACTTGAGAGCAATATGCTGCTTGAAGTGCGCGACTTCCCGCTCCAAACACAAGGCTTCCAGTTCGCGATGCGCCGCGATCAGCAAGCTTCCGCCAGGAGTTTCGTAACAGCCGCGCGACTTGATTCCAACAAATCTATTTTCGACCAAATCTACCCGCCCGATGGCATTCCGCGCGCCAACCTCATTCAGCAACTCCACCAGCGATACGGGATCAAGCTTCATTCCATCGACGGCAACCGGAATCCCCTTTGCGAACTCAATCGTCACCTCTTCATTCTTGTCAGGAGCTTCTTGCGGCGAGCGCGTCATCTGCCACGTGGTCGACAGCGGCGCATTGGCAGCGTCCTCCAGTTCTCCCCCTTCGTGGCTGAGGTGCCACAGGTTGCGGTCGCGGCTGTGAATTTTTTCCCGGCTCGCCGCCACCGGAATGCCGTGCTTCTCCGCATAATCAAGGCAGTCCTCGCGTGATTTCAACGTCCACTCGCGCCACGGTGCGATGACTTTTAGTTCCGGCGCCAGCGCCTGATACGTCAACTCAAAGCGGACTTGATCGTTGCCCTTGCCCGTGCAGCCATGGGCCACAGCGGTCGCTCCCTCGCGCAGTGCGACTTCAACCTGATGTTTTGCGATCACAGGACGAGCCAGCGAAGTCCCCAGCAGATATTTGTGTTCATACACTGCCCCGGCTTGCAGCGCCGGGAAAACGTATCCCGTCAGAAACTCTTCGCGGAGATCCTCGACGATTACTTTGCTGGCGCCGGTGGCATAAGCCTTCTCAACAACCGCTTCGATGTCGTCGCCCTGGCCCACATCGCCCACCATCGCGATCACGCTGTAATCGTAATTTTCCTTTAGCCATGGAATAATGATGGAAGTATCGAGACCGCCAGAGTAAGCAAGTACAACTTTTTCAGGCATGAGCACTCCTCGCGGGCAAGCGATCGCCGCCACCCAGCAGCAGATAAAGAATGGCTTTTTGTGCATGCAGGCGGTTTTCCGCCTGCTCAAAAATTACCGATTGTTCCGAGTCCATGACGGCGTCTGTCACTTCCAATCCGCGGTGCGCCGGCAGGCAATGCATGAACACCGCGTGGGCTGCAGCTTCTGCCATGAGCTCTGCATTCACTTGATAAGGAGGAAAGATATTCGCCCGCTCCCGCTCTTCCTTCTCCTGCCCCATGCTGACCCAGGCGTCCGTATAGACCGCATCGGCTCCGGCCACAGCCTCGTGCGGATCGTTCATCAAATAAATTCCTGCTCCGGTTTCTTCCGCGATATTACGTGCTTCGGCAACAATTCGCGCATCAGGCTCGTAGCCTGGCGGAGTAGCAACGCGAATCGACGATCCCAGGCAAGCAGCCGTCAGCAGCAACGAGTGCGCCACATTGTTGCCATCCCCGACGTATGCAAGGGTTCGGTTCTTGACATCTCCGAATCTTTCCATCAGCGTGAGGTAGTCCGCCAGCGCCTGGCAGGGATGCTCAAGATCGCTGAGCGCATTGATTACCGGCACGCGCGCGTGCTGCGCCATGCCTTCGATCGTCTGCTGCGAAAAGGTGCGCAGCACGATCAAATCAACCCAGCGCTCAAGATTGTGTGCTACATCGCTCAACGTTTCGCGCGCATCAAGCCGCTCATGAGTTTGATCGACGAACATCGCGGTTCCGCCCAGGCTGACTATCCCGGCCTCAAATGTCAACCGGGTTCGTAGAGAGGGCTTCTCAAAGAACATCACGATCTGCCGTCCGGTCAGAGCCTTCCGAAAATCCGCTGGACGCGATTTCATAATTCCCGCCAGGCGCAAAACCGCAGCGACGCCCGAGGGACCAAGGTCGCGAGTCGAAATCAGGTCGGGACACCAAAACACTTGCGGAGATCTTTCAGGACCCGCCACGGTTCGGCTCTGCGCGCGGCTCAGCTTCGATTGCCGCTTGTGGCTTTCCGCATTCTCCAACCGCGCGTTGTAAACAACTTCTGACGAACTCATGAACAGGTAACCTCCGTGCCACACGATAGTTTGGTGAGATAAAACTGCGGCAGTACATCCACCTCGGCTGCCGGCAGGATTCTCACTCGTCCCACTCCTTGCTTCAACGCCTGGCCGCAAGCCTGCAGCTTGGGCAACATGCCGCCGCTGATGATCGATCCAGCCGCTAGTTCAGCCGCCTGCTTTGTGCTTAGCCACGGCATCACGGCTCCCGTTGCATCTTTTACTCCAGGCACGTCAGTTAGAAAGATCAACGTGTTGGCGTGGCATGCCGCGGCGCAGGAGGCCGCCATCTCGTCGGCGTTTACGTTGTAGTATTCGCCGTCGGCGCCCAAGGCCATCGAAGCGAGAACCGGAATACCTCCCTGCTGCCACAGCGCTTCAATCCAGCACGGCTCGGCAAAACATATCTCGCCGACAAATCCAAGGTCGCGGCCCTGAACAAACTTCTTCCGCGCGCGGAACGTCATGCCATCGCCGCCACAGAAACCAATCGCCGGCATGCCCGCGGACTGAATCGCCGCCACCAGTTTTTTGTTGATGATTCCCGCCAACACCATCAGCGCCACATCCCGGGTCTCGGCATCGGTAATCCGCAACCCGTTCACGAATTCACTTTTCTTCCCCAGTCGATCGAGCATACGGGTCAGCGCTCCGCCGCCCCCGTGAACCACGGCTACACGGTGACCGTCCTGCGCCAACTCAGCGATGGAGCGAGCGCATTTCCGCAGCATTGCAGCGTCTTCAATGGCCGCTCCGCCGATCTTCACCACGATCGTCACCGCAAACCCTCCCGCTCGTTCCACCCGTACATCAGATTCATGTTCTGCACTGCCTGCCCGGCCGCGCCCTTCATTAAATTGTCGACGCAGGAGATCAGCACCAGTCGGCGGCCATCCTCCGCCAGGCAAAATCCCAGGTCGCAATAATTCGTGTGCAGCGAAAACTGCAATTGCGGCAACTTCGAGGCTCCAAATACTCGCACCCAGTGCTTGCCCGAATAAAAGTCTCGCAAACACGATTCAACTTCTTCCGGCTTCATTGCTCGCCTCAAATGCACATAGATGGTGGAAAGAATCCCGCGCGGAATCGGGAGCAGATGCGGAGTGAAAGTTAGATCCGCATCGTCCAAACCCAACTGCTCCACCATCTCGCCCAAATGCCGGTGGTTAAACAAGGAGTAGGCGGAGAAATTGTCGGCCACTGAAACAAAATGAGTCCGCGACGTAGGCGCCTTCCCGGCGCCGGAGACCCCCGACTTCGAATCAGAAATAATTCCACGATCCCGATCGATCAACCCACCTTTCACGAGCGGGGCTAAAGCCAGAATCACCGAAGTCGCATAGCACCCCGGATTTGCCACCAATTGCGCTGCTGCAACCTGCTCACCGTTCAACTCCGGTAAGCCATACACTGCTTTTCCGGTCAATTCAGCGGCAGTAACTGTGTCCGCATCATCGAACGAATAGATGGCACGATGTTGTTCCTCTTTCAATCTCCACGCACCACTTAAATCGACCACGCGCAATCCTTGCGCGATAGCCTCGGGCACAATAGCCCGGGATGCTGCATGCGGCGTCGCCAGAAATAACAGCTGAACTCCTTGCCGCTTCACTTCGGGCCACGACAGCGCTTGCAGCGGATAACCACCGTTACCCGACAATTCAGGAAACACTTCCGCCAAATCGGCCGCTCCGTCGCTGTTTTCACGCCGCAGCAGAAGTGGCTTCTCCAGCCGGGGATGGCGCTCGAGAATCCGCGCCAGTTCCAGCCCCGAGTAGCCACTGGCGCCTAAAACCGCCGTCTTGAGCGTTGCAGACATCAGCCGAGCATCTCCTCAATTCGAACTGCGACTTTCTTGGCGGCGTCCTTATTGGGACAAACAATCAGAATCGCATCGTCACCGGCAATCGTGCCCACCAATTCCTCCCACTCTTGCTCGTCCAAGGCAGCAGCCACCGGCTGGGCACTGCCAATAATGGTTTTCACTACCAGCAAGTTCTGGGCCGTGCGCACATCCAACACAAACTCGCGAACCAACCGCCGCACCGGCGGTAGCGCCATGCCCCCCGCACCTTCCGCTTGCGGCAATGTGTAACCTGCCGCGGTCTTGCTGAGGTTCAGGTCGCGAATATCGCGCGACAGCGTTGCCTGCCCCACTTTGAACCCCCGCTTGCGCAACGCCCTCTGCAGGTCTTCCTGACTGGCTACCGCTCCCTGCCTCAGGACTTCCAGAACCGCTCTCTGCCGCAGGGCTTTATTCATGATGAATATTTATTCACATATATGAATAACTATTCTTCTATCTTACAGACCCTGCCGCTCCTGTCAAGCGCGAATAAGTCCTCCCCTCTTACGGATTGAGGAACTGGTTAGAAAGGCAGTTCCCAGGTAGACGAAGATGCAATCCGCCGGCTCAAACGAACTGAAGCCAGAACATTCTTTTCAATTCCTTGCTAGACTACTGGCGGTCCAAAACTCCCCATTGAGGCCATTCCGGAGCGCCGCCTGCCCAACAAGCCCACCTTGGCCGCCGAGTTGATTGCCGAGTTCCTCGGAACTTTTGTCTTAATCCTGTTTGGCACGGGAGTCGTTGCGATGGTGGTTCTTTTCCCCGCGAATACTCCGGCCGCGACCATTCACGGCGGTTATACGAACATCACGTTAGGCTGGGGACTGGCGGTCATGATGGGAATTTACGTTGCTGGAAAAGTTTCTGGCGGTCATCTGAATCCGGCAGTCACTCTCGCTCTCGCCGTGTTTCGCGGATTTCCCTGGCGCAAAGTCGTGCCTTATTCCATCGCACAAACCGCCGGAGCATTTCTCGCGGCCGCGCTCGTCTACCAAAATTATCGTCCCGCATTCCGCCAGGTCGACCCGCAACTGGAAAGGACCGCGGGAGTATTTACAACTTTTCCCGCCTTTCCCTCCTGGCCGCAAGCGGGATTTCTCGATCAGGTAATCGGCACGGCGCTGCTATTGCTGCTGGTATTTGCGATTGCAGATGAACTCAACATCCCTCCCGGTTCCAATTTGGCTCCTGCGATGATCGGATTGGTGGTCGTCGCCATCGGCATGAGCTTCGGAGGCATGCACGGATATCCCATCAATCCCGCGCGCGATTTTGGCCCGCGACTTTTTACCGCTTTGGCGGGATTTAAGAATAACGGTTTTACCGACGGCCCGCGGGTCTGGTGGGTTCCAGTGGTTGCGCCGTTGCTCGGCGGATTGGTAGGCGCGGCCATTTACGATTTCGCTATTCGACGATTCTTGCGTTCCAGCACTCATCCTAAGTGAGCCGAAAAGACGGGAGGGGTTGTTGCGCTACATTCTTTCTCTCGATCAGGGCACAACGAGTTCCCGGGCTCTGGTGTTTGACGATCAGGGCACGGTTCGCGCTGTCGCTCAACGCGAGTTCGCCCAGATTTTTCCGCAGCCCGGATGGGTTGAGCACAACCCTGAGGAGATTGCCGCCTCGCAGATCACCGTCGCCCTGGAAGCCTTGTCCAAAGCCCAAGTAGCGGCCACCGACTTAGCGGCCATCGGCATCACCAACCAGCGGGAAACCACGATTGTCTGGGATCGACAAACGGGCAAGCCCATCTACAACGCGATTGTGTGGCAGGATCGCCGCACCGCGTCTTTCTGCGAACGGCTGAAGACGGAAGGCTACGAACAACTGATTCAGCAGCGCACCGGACTGTTGATCGATGCCTACTTTTCCGCCAGCAAGATTTCCTGGATTCTGGAAAACGTTCCGCAAGCGCGACAACTGGCCGAAGCAGGTCGCCTCGCTTTCGGCACCGTCGACACCTGGCTGCTTTGGAAGCTGACTGGCGGACGCGTTCACGTCACCGACGCCAGCAACGCTTCCCGCACTATGCTTTTCAATCTTCACTCCTGCGACTGGGATAAAGAATTGCTCGAGATTTTCGGCATCCCGGAGTCGTTGCTGCCCTCGGTTCGTGGCTCCAGTGAGATTTACACCGAAGTAGACTCCGTCCCGGGCCTCAATGGAGTTCCCATAGCTGGCATCGCCGGAGATCAGCAAGCAGCGCTGTTTGGACAAAGATGTATTGCCACTGGCCTAACCAAGAATACCTACGGCACAGGTTGTTTTTTGTTGCAGAGCACCGGCAATCGCGCTGTTCCGTCGAAGCATCGCTTGGTTACAACCGTGGCCTGGAAGATCGGCAACCGCACTGACTATGCGCTTGAGGGCAGCGTGTTTGTTGGCGGAGCTGTGGTTCAATGGCTGCGCGATGGATTGGGAATTGTTCGCACTTCTTCCGATATAGAGCCACTTGCGAACTCCGTCTCTGACAACGGCGGGGTTTATTTCGTCCCTGCCTTCGTGGGCTTGGGCGCACCGCACTGGGATTCCTACGCGCGTGGTGCACTCTTCGGCCTCACCCGCGGAAGTACTGCGGGCCACATCGCACGCGCCGCTCTAGAGAGCATCGCTTACCAGGTTGCCGATTTAATGGATGCAGTGCAAAGCGACACTGGCATTCCACTGCAGGAATTACGTGTGGATGGTGGCGCGTCTGCGAATGACTCTTTGATGCAATTTCAAGCGGATATTCTCGGCGTGCCGGTCGTACGCCCTTCCATGACGGAAACGACCGCCCTCGGCGCAGCATTTCTCGCTGGCCTGGCCGCAGGCGTTTGGAAGGAACTCAACGAGATTTCCGACCTGCCGCGCGAAGGGCGCCGCTTCGAGCCGCACATGCCACGATCGAAAGCGGAAAATATGCGTCAGCGCTGGAATGAAGCCGTTTCGCGCACCAAATCCTGGGAGCGCCCGTGACGAGATCTCTCCTGCACTCCGACCACAATTTTCTGATTCCAACCTACTTGCGCAGCTCGCCGATAAAAACCCCGTAGGGCTCCAGAGACACTTCGTCTCCATTTCCGGTTGATTGCCCAGTGGCCAACAGACTCTTGACCGATGCGAAGTTGTTGCTCTTCAATCCGATGCTGATTTTCTGTGGAGTGTTCGTCATATTCAGCGCGACCACTACTCCACGATCTTTATAAATGCGCAAGTACGAGAGCACGTTGTTATCACCCTCGTTGATCGGTTGGTAGCTTCCATCCAGCAGCACCGTGTTCTCGTGCCGCAGCTTCAGCAATCTTTTATAAAACTCCAGCACGGAACTCGGATCTTTCGATTCTTCCGCAACATTGTGCGTCTTATAAGTGGGTGGAACCGGCAGCCACGGCTTCGCGGTGGAAAATCCAGCGTTGGCGCTATCGTCCCATTGCATGGGAGTCCGTTCACCGTCCCGCCCCTTTTCTTTGGGCCACCCCTTGCGTCCGATCGGATCCTTCACTTCTTCCTGGGTGGTCGGCGGCGTAGTTTTCATTCCGATCTCTTCGCCGTAATACATGATTGGAGTTCCGCGCTGCGTAAGGTAGAGGGCCGCCATCAACTTTGCAATCTGGTCGTTATGCTCGCCGTCGCCATAACGGTCATAAGAGCGCACGATGTCATGGTTGCTGATCACAAAGGTGGGCCAGCCCGAGGCGCCGTTCACCGCAGCAATCTGCTTTCGGAATTCCGCCGGTGACAACTTGTTGACCATGGTAAAAAGAAAATCCATGGGCAACTGCAGTTCGTTGTTGCTTTGGCCGTAATATTGATTTAGCTCCGCAACGTCCGCTGTCCAGGTCTCACCAATGAGGACAGCATTGTACTGATCTGCTACCTTGCGCAACCCGCGCAGAATGTCATGAACCTCGGGCAACTTCGTATTGTTCTTATTGTCCTCAAACGGATCGCCGAATGCGTTCGTTCCGGGTTTACGAATCGGATTGTCTTTCAAATTTGGATCTTCAAATAAAGTATCCACCGCATCCAGACGAAATCCCGACACTCCGCGCTTATACCACCAGCTCTCGACATCGAACATCGCATCTTTCACGGCAGGATTCCGCCAGTTCAAATCCGGTTGCTCAGGATAGAAATAATGGTAGTAGTACTGATTCGTCGTGGCGTCCAGTTTCCATGCCGATCCGCCGAAGGTCGAAACCCAGTTATTCGGAGGTTGTCCCGGGCCTTTTCCGTCGCGCCAGATGTACCAATCGCGATGCGTCGACGTACGGGATGACTTCGAATCCAAAAACCATTTGTGCTGATCGGAGGTGTGGTTCACTACAAAGTCGAGGATGATGTGAATATTTCGCTTCTTAGCCTCAGCCGCCAGGAAATCGAAATCCGCCAGCGTGCCATACATGGGATCGATGTTCTCATAATCAGAAACGTCGTAGCCGAAATCGACTTGCGGTGACGGGAAGCAGGGCGAGATCCAAATCGCATCCACCCCAAGGTCCTTCAAGTAGTCGAGCTTTGACGCAATTCCCTTCAGGTCGCCCACGCCATCGTTGTTGCTGTCGGCAAAACTGCGTGGATAAATCTCATAAAACACCGCATGCTGCCACCACTGATGGCCTTCCTGGTCCACAGCTTGGGCAGGTGCCTGAGCGCATGCGATTGCCCCCAAAAAACCTGAATAGATGACGAGCGCGAACACCCACACAATCGCCTTATTCATTCTCACCTCTCTGCGAGAAATAGAAATCGACCAAATGTCCATTGAGATGGGGCTTCCACCCGGTAAGTCAACAGCGGCAACCTTACGTATTGACAAAGTGGATCACTAACTTATGATGCGAATAGTCAGTCGTGTTTTGTCCTTGAATTTCGATGCGCAGTCTGCCTTCCTTCGTCAGAACCGCCCCTTCTACTGAGCTGATCTGTTCCGGATTCCAAACGCCAAGTTCGTACTGTTGTCCCGCCACACCCGAGACTTCCAGAGTCAGCTGATTGTGTGTATTGTTCCACGAACCGGAAATCACGCGCAAACCTCGACTGGTGCTGCCAAGCGGCGGAAGATCGTTGGCGAGCGCCAGCCCGAAATCATTTTTCGTACGGATGACCACGCTATTCGTTCCGGCATGAAGAGGAAAACGCACCGACGCGTGCTGATCTTCCTCGTTGGCCTGAATTTTAAACGGCAGCGATCTTCCGTCCACCTCGACGGAGACCACCTTCGTTCGCAGACTGAAGGCAGGCGAATATTCCATCCAGCAATCGCCGATTCCGTTGCGGGTGACCTCAAGCGTGACGCTGCCATTCGTCTTCTGATAACGCAAACCCACGCTTATCGGACCCAAATGAACATTTCGAATTCCAAACTGAGTCCAATCCGCGGGCACGTGGGGCGATAATGTTATCTGATGATTCTCCGCATCAGTATGCAATCCAAACATTCCACGAAGAATCGGACTGATCACCATCGCCGCTGACCATATCTGGTGGGGTGAACTGGTTGAGAATCCCTGATAGTAATCGCCCGAAAGCACTTCGGAGAAATGACCGAGCGATCCATCGTTATACATAAGCGCATTGGCCCGCAAATTCGAATACGCCGAAAGCTCGCGATGATAGCGGTACTCGCCTACCGACGCCCATCCCGTGAATAGCGGCCACACCGATCCGAAGTGATATCCCGAACCATCGTAGACTTTGGAGTGCGCGGAAATGATGCGCATTCCCCAATCGGTTTCCTGATCCGCATCGGCCAGTCGCGTAATCATTTCTTCTGCGTGTCGCGCCTCGGGCAGTTCAAACCACATGGGTACCGTTGAAAGCACACTCGGTTCATCCACGCGTTCACCATTCTTATTCAGAGCGAATGCATAGGAATTCTCTTCTGGAATCCAAAAGGCGCGATCAAGCTCCAATTTCTGGCCTTCAAATTCCGCTGCAAATTCTCTCTTCACATTGTCTTTGCCTACTAAACCTGCTAAATGCGACAATGATCGCAGTGCCTCAACGCCCAGGCTGCTCTGGTAAAACTCAACTCTTACCGGAAGCAACGGACCACCTTCAACCCATCCATGTCCGATGCCGGCATTCTGGGCAAAACCTTTCGCATCATAAGTCGACCGCAAGAATTGATACGCTTTCCATACTCTGTCCCACTTCGCGCGCGCGAACTCGACATCCCCGCTTTGCGTCACGTAATCATCTGTCGCAATGATGAACAGCGGCGTCGCATCTGCAGAAGCGTACGGGTATGGATAATCTTTAAACCACGGAACAAAACTCGCTCCCTGCGCAATCTCGTGCGGAATCTTTCCATCCTCGCGCTGGTATTTGCCGATGAATTCTAATGCCGTGCGAGTCGTGGTGAAGTCGCCTTCTGAATTCAGAGCAAAAGACGTCCACAGTGCGTCGCGCCCAAAAAACCACGCAAACCCAGGCCGCTGGCTGGTTCCCGATGTGCGGTATCCCGCAACCAATCCCGTACCCAGATATGGATTGGTGACCAGTCCCTGAATCGTGCTGATGCGTGCCCAGTCGTAGGCCTGCTGCAAGGTCTTATCAGGAAGATCAAGGCCAGGAGTACTCGCTAGATATTCGCGATAGTAATCGGCGGAATCTTGCTGCAATTGCTGATAAGACGAGGTCAGGCGTTCGTATGTCGTCTGTGCATCTTCGCGGCCCGCTACCGACGCCGCAATTACGAGAACTTTCGTTTCGCGTCCCTTCTCGGTAACGCCCAGACGAAACGAATTTTCCTCTGAAGATGAATAGTTGGTTTCGTACGCCAAGTGGATGTCATGCGCCGTCGGTGATCCAACCAACGCCGCAAACTTCCTGGTCTCCTCCCCGAATACGACCGCCCGCTGCGCGGCGTCCCACTGGGTGTAGGTTCCGCCCACAGCCGCCGGCCATTCCAGCGCAAAATCGCCTGCGAAAGCTGCCTCAACTTCGAGCGGCTGCGCCGTCTCTACTTCCAGCATAATCACCGCGCCAGCTTCGTGCACGGGCACAAATAGTGTTTCCTTAACGCGAAACGAATCGCCGGCATAAAGCAGGGTCGCCGATTCTGGTTTAACTGTAAGGGTTCGCGCCAGGCTCTCCGCGGGTAAAGACCGGCCTTCTACGTGAAAGGTGAGATGAAAATTGCGCAAGATTTTCAGCGGATAAACCCAGGCTTCCAAGCTTCCAGATTCATTGCCAAACAGTCCCGCCCGCATTCCAACCACGGGCAGGAATTCCCATGATCGCATCGTGCGCGATAAATCTGGGCCAGGTGACTGCTGCGCCGTCGCGAACTCGAACAAAAAAGCAAAGCAGAGCAGGAAACGCCAGATGCAGTTCGCCAAGCATTGCGTTAATCTCACGGTGTTCAAAGTCGGAGGCTGTTCAACCGTCCCCCTGAACCGCCCGCCGGAGCTTGCAAAGATAGGGTTCACTGAATATAAGGAGTAGGGGCGAATTCTAGCACGAGCCGAAACACCAAGGTAGCGACCTCTTGTTCCCATCACGCCGCGTATTTCTGAAGTCTCTCAGCCGGTCCGCGCTAGTCTTGTCGCTCGAAAGCGTCTTAAGTTTGGTGCGCCCGCAGGCATCGCACGCTTTTGCGCGCGCGGTCCAGAAAGCCGATGCGAAAGAGCCCGCCGTTCCGGCCTCGGACCTGGGTGTGAGTTTTCTGGATGTCGCCCGCGAATCGGGCCTGAACGTGAAAACTATTTTCGGCGGAGAGCACAAGAACAAGTATCTGCTCGAGACTACCGGCTGTGGAATCGCCTTTTACGATTACGACAATGACGGCTGGCTCGACATTTTTATCGTGAATGGCTCGCTCCTCGAAGGCTTTCCCGCGGGCAATGAACCTATCTCGCATCTATTCCGCAACAATCGCGATGGCACTTTCACCGATGTAACTGCAAAAGCCGGAGTGGCGCACTCCGGCTGGGGACAAGGCGTTTGCATTGGCGACTACGATAACGACGGCTGGGAAGATCTCTTCGTCACGTATTACGGAAAGAACGTTCTCTATCACAACAATGGAGACGGAACATTCACCGATGTCAGCCAGAAAGCCGGCGTGGCGGGCAAAGGCACGCGCTGGAACACCGGTTGCGCCTTCGTCGATTACGACCGTGACGGACATCTCGACCTCTTCGTCGCCAACTACATCGACATGGATCTCGCAACCGCGCCCGTCCCTGAATCCGGACCTTGCCTCTACAAAGGCGTGCTGGTTGCCTGCGGACCGCCCGGTCTGCAGGGCGGCAAGAATATTCTTTATCACAATAACGGTGATGGCAGTTTCACGGATGTTTCCGAAGCTGCGGGAATATTCCGCGCCAACGGTACATACGGCCTGGGCGTTCTCACTGCCGACTTCGATAACGACGGCTGGCCCGACATTTATGTCGCCAACGATTCCACAGCCAGCGCCCTCTATCACAACAAGAAAAACGGAACCTTCGAAGATATCGCCACGGAAGCTGGCTGCGCTCTGAGCCCCGACGGCAAACCGCAGGCTGGCATGGGCGTTTCCGCGGCCGACTATGACCTCGACGGCAATCTGGACCTGGTGAAAACAAACTTCGCCGGCGACACGCCTTCCCTCTATCACAACCTGGGGGGCGGCAATTTTGAGGACGCTACTTTCGCCGCTGGCCTCGGCGCGCACACGCAATTTCTCGGATGGGGATGTGGATTTTTCGATTTCGATAACGACGGCTGGCCCGACATTCTCATTTGCAACGGTCATGTTTATCCCGAGGTCGAGCAGCTAAAAACTGAGGCTGGATATCCGCAGCGCAAACTTCTCTATCGCAACCTCCGCAATGGCCACTTCGCCGACGTTTCGTTTCAAGCGGGCCCTGGAATTTCCACTCCCGCTCCCGCCCGCGGTTGTGCGTTTGGCGACTTTAACAACGACGGCAACATCGACGTCGTCGTAAACGCCGTCAACGATTACCCCCAGCTGTTACGTTGCACTTCCAAACTTGGCAACAATTGGATCAAGGTCCGCACCATCGGCACTAAATCCAACCGCAGCGGAATTGGCGCTCGCCTCATTTGCACCACTCATCCACCGGGTGAGACGAAACCTCATCAGCAGATCGATGAAGTCCGTAGCGGAGGCAGTTACATTTCGCAGAACGATTTGCGAATTCATTTCGGCCTGGGAAAAGCTGATAAAGTCGACGTGCTCGAAATCCGTTGGCCCAGCGGGCAGATGGATACGCTCAAAGACTTAAAAGCCAATCAACTGATCGATGTAAAAGAAGGGGCAGGCGTTGTGCGCACAGTGCAATTTCCGGAGACTTCAAAATCCGTGAATGCGAAGCCCGCGAAGTAATGATATGGCTGAGCACAAATATATCGTCGTGGGATTGGGCGAGCTGCTCTGGGATCTGCTTCCTGCTGGTAAACAACTCGGAGGAGCCCCCGCTAACTTTGCCTACATCACAAATTTGCTCGGCGATAAAGGAATTCCCGCCAGCCGCATCGGAAATGATTCTCTCGGCGCTGAGGCGGTACATAAATTAACGCGGCTTGGCTTGACTGCACAATTCGTTCAGCAAGATCTCGTGCACCCTACCGGAACGGTGGACGTTAAAATCGACGATGCTGGCCAACCGCGTTTTGAGATCTTGCAGCCCGTCGCCTGGGATTTTCTGGAGCGGACGGAAGAATGGCGCCTATTAGCCGGTCAAGCCGACGCAGTCTGCTTTGGATCACTCGCTCAACGTTCGCCGCAGAGTCAGTCAACCATCCGCAATTTCCTGCAGGCCACTCGGCCGGAAGCAGTCCGAATCTTCGACGTGAATCTTCGTCAGAATTTTTATTCACGGCAGGTGGTCGCAGAATCGATGAAGCTGGCGACTGTCGTAAAACTCAACCACGAAGAACTGCCGAAGATTATGCATCTGCTTGGCTTCGATAATAGCGATGAGCAAAGCAACGCCAGATGCTTGTTGGCGGCCTATCGTTTGAAGCTCATCTGTGTCACTCGCGGCGATGCCGGCAGCCTGCTAATCACTACCGATCAACTGAGTGACCACCAGGGCGTCAGGGTAAAGGTTGCAGATACCATTGGTGCCGGCGATGCTTTCACGGCGGCCATGGTTCATGGATACCTTCGAGGCATTCCACTCCCGCAAATTAATGAGATGGCCAACCGCGTCGGGGCCTGGGTCGCCAGCCAGTCAGGCGCAACACCGTCTCCGAAACCGCCGGGATTGGCGCAAACCTTAGCTGAGATCGCCTAATCATTGATTCCGTCGAAAATGTAGTTTCGCCCCGGCCTCGTTACTGCCGTTTTAGGTTATTCTGATTTGTTTGGTTTTTGGCGTCTGAGGGGGGCCCAATTGACCACATCCAAAGTAGTCCTCCGCTTACTTGCGCGCATTTCACTTTTCTTCTTGATTGGATCGGGCATCGCACAGCAAGTTCCCGAAAGCCTTTACCAAGATTTGCACTGGCGTTTGATAGGACCGTTTCGTGGCGGCCGCACTCGCGCAGCAGCCGGCGTTCCAAGCCAGCCGAATGTTTTTTATATGGCCCAGGTCAATGGCGGAGTGTGGAAGTCTGACGATTACGGTCGCACATGGACGCCGATTTTCGATCATGAGTCGACGCAATCGATTGGCGCCATCGCGGTGGCTCCATCAAATCCAAATATTATTTTTGCCGGCAGCGGAGAAGGCCTGCATCGCCCCGATCTCTCCGTAGGCAACGGTATTTATAAATCGGCCGACGCGGGTAAAACTTGGACGCATCTCGGATTGCGTGATGGCCAGCAAATTCCAGCTATTGCCATCGATCCCCGCGATCCCAACCGGGTATTTGCCGCCGTGCTAGGCCATCCGTACGGCCCCAATGAAGAGCGCGGCCTCTTCCGTTCCAGCGACGGCGGCCAAACGTGGCAAAAAGCTGTTTACAAAAACGAAAACACTGGCGCCTCTGACGTGGAAATTGATCCTTCAAATCCTGATGTGATCTACGCCTCGATGTGGGAAGTGCGTGAGGGTCCTTGGGAAGATAACAACGAGGTGAACGGCACCAGTGGTGGATTGTTTAAGTCCACCGACGGCGGGAACACATGGAAGTCGCTGAGCAATGGCCTGCCGAAAGATCTCGCACAAATTTACGTCGCCATCGCTCCTAGCGACACGCGCCGCCTCTACGCGACAGTTGCGACCGCTTCGGGGAGTCTCTCATTTTACCGCTCGGACGACGGCGGTGAAGGCTGGTCAAAAACAACCGACGATCCACGCCCTTCAGGGCGCATTGGCGGCGGCGACCTCGCCGTACCCAGGGTGGATCCAAAAAATCCAGATGTGGTTTACAGCGCCACTACCGTAACCATGCGTTCAACTGATGGCGGCAAAACTTGGTCTGGGTTTCGCGGTGCTCCCGGCGGCGACGATTATCAGAATCTTTGGATCAATCCCAATGATCCGCACCTTATTCTCCTCGTCAGCGACCAGGGCGCATTGGTGACGGTGAATGGCGGTGATACTTGGAGTTCCTGGTACAACCAGCCCACCGCGCAGCTGTACCACGTCGCCGTTACTCCCACGTTTCCCTACAAAGTTTGCGGAGGCCAGCAGGAGAGCGGCTCCGTCTGCATCTCCAGCCGCGGCAACGACGGTGCTATTACCTTCCGCGACTGGCATCCGGTCGGCGTGATCGAATATGGATACGTTGCGCCCGATCCGCTCGACGTTGACGTTATTTACGGCGGCGGCCGGAGTGAGGTCTCTAAATTTCACTGGTCGACTGGCGAAGTGCAGAACGTCACACCAATTCCGTTGCGTAGCGCAAAATATCGCACAGACCGCACCGAGCCACTGATGTTTTCGCCGCTCGATCCGCACACGCTCTATTTCGCCACTAACGTTTTATTCAAGACGAAGGACGGTGGCAATTCCTGGCAAACTATCAGCAATGATCTGACTCGTGAAAATCCCGGAGTTCCAACCAGCGTGGGTGCGCTCGTCCCGAAGAACGCGGACAAACAGCGCGGCGTTATCTATGCGCTCGCGCCTTCCTTAAAAAAAATTGACACGCTTTGGGCTGGCACGGATGACGGCCTTATTTGGTTGACTCGCGACGGCGGCAAGAATTGGAGCGATATCACGCCGAAAGAGTTAACCGCCTGGAGCAAGGTCACGCAGATCTCAGCGTCACACTTTGACGACGAAACCGCCTACGCTTCCGTAAGCCGCTTTCGCGTTGACGATAACCATCCTTATATCTACCGCACTCACGATGGCGGCAAGACGTGGAAGCTGATCACAACGGGTCTTCCGGAATTCGGGCCCGTGGACACAGTTCGCGAAGATCCGGTTCGCAAAGGCTTGCTATTTGCTGGAACAGAGAACGCAGTGTGGGTCTCGTTCGATGACGGCAGTCACTGGCAATCTTTGCAATTGAATCTGCCGCACACATCCATGCGCGATCTTTGGATTCACGAAAACGACCTCATCGTCGCCACTCACGGCCGCGCGTTCTGGGTCCTGGATGATATTGCCCCGCTGCGAGAGGCGAGTAGTTCCTTTGCCGACGCTCATTTGTTTACTCCGGCTGCGCCATATCGGGTACAACGCGATGCCAACACGGATACCCCGCTTCCTCCCGATGAACCGGCCGCGCCCAATCCCCCCGACGGCGCGATCATCGATTACTATCTGCCTCAGAACGCTTCGGCCCCAGTCACACTTGAAATTCTCGATTCACACGGGCAACTCGTTCGCCGCTTTTCGAGTGACGACAAACCCAGTGTCACAGATTCGGAACTGAAGAAACAACTTATTCCTCTCTACTGGCTGCGCCCGCTCCATGCCCTGTCCTCCGAAGCCGGGATGCACCGTTGGATTTGGGATCTGCATTATCCGCCGCCTGAAGCCACGCGCCACGAATACCCCATCGCCGCAATCGCGGGAGACACCCCTCGCTATCCGCTGGGGCCGACGGTCTTGCCCGGCGTATACACAGCACGCTTCACCGCAAACGGAAAAAGCTATACCTCGCCCTTCACCGTGAAGATGGACCCGCGCATACAAATTTCCGCCAGCAGCCTGGAAAAGAAATTTCAGCTTGAAATGCGCCTCGCATCGCTCTTAAGCGAAACCTCCAAGGCTGTACTGCAGGCTGGATCGATCCACGACTCTTTGCAAAAACTAAACGAACAAGCTACCGGTCCGACACGTGACGCCGTGCAAGCCTTCCAAGCCAAACTCGCTGCATTGCTTGGAACCCCTAGCGCAGCGGCGCCTGGCGATGCCGTGACACTCACCCGGGTGGACGGGCAAGTCGCAACATTGTATGGTCAGGTGTGGCAAGTGGATGCCGAACCACCGAAGGCTCAGTCTGAAGCATTTGTCGCTGTCGACCGCGATGCAGCCGACGTAATGAAGCGATGGGATACTCTCAAGACGAAAGACCTTCCCGCTCTAAACCGCGCACTTCGCGAAGTGCACTTGCCGGAAGTGCAAATCGACGCAAACCCACACAAAGAAGACGCGGGAATGGACGAAGAGTAGCCCGGACAGTTGACAGATCGAGGAGCGAGTCGCGCCTACAGCGCCTCCACTGCATTTTGCAGTTCGCGTGCAATTTGCGCGGGTTCGCTATTACTTGAGAATGTCATCGGTTTCCCGATGCGCACGCGTACTTTTCCCGGAGCCGCAAATTTCTTGCCGGCTTGCTTCACTTCGAACAATCCCACAATTTTCATGGGCAACACCGGGATGCGTAGATTATTAGCCAGCAGTCCAATCCCCGCGCGAAATGGATTCAGTTTCCCATCCACGGTATGGCGCCCTTCAGGAAAAACCAGCACGCTGTATCCGCGATCTACCGCCTCTCCAGCATAAGCGAAGCTCTGGCGGAAGCCAGCCTCGCGGGGCAACGGAAACAAATTCAATAAAGAAACCCCCAACAGCCACTGCATTCGGTCGTAGAGCTTACCGACCCAGATTCGCCCAAGGGCAGGCGTGCGCAGCGCTTCCAGAGCTTCTCCGCCGGTCGCCGTAGCGATCTTATGCCGCAGCCTCTGAGGCAGTGCCGTTTGTACAAACACAACATCAACGTCTGCAATATGATTGCAAACCACCAGCAGCGGCCCGCTGCATCCTCGCAAATTGTCTCGTCCTTCGATTCGAGGCCTGGCGAGCAGAAATATCGCCGGCCTCATCAACAGGTAATATGCCAGCCAGCAGACGCATGTCACCGGCCATTTCATCACCCAATGCGGATAGTGATATTCCGCGCGCGGCCGCACCTCACCGTTCAACATTCTCTCAACATCGCCGACCGTGCGCGCCGCGCTGAAGCGGGTCTCGCTTAAATCGACTTGGTATCGATCCTCTAGCGCGCTGATGAGCTCGACACGATCCAGCGAGCTTAGGCCAAGATCGGAATCAAGCGAGGCCTCTTTGCTGGAATCGCTAACGTTGCGTCCAGTGATGCGCTGAATCAGTTCCGCCACAGGACTCTGATCCGCCAGCTCTTTTCCAGCAGACTGCGAAATTTGTCCCACCGCGAATTCCGCAATCACACTCCGCTTCGGCTTCTGTGTGCTAGTACGCGGGAAGTCGCGTTCCGGCCACCGCACCCACATCCTCATTCTCTGGAACTCCGCCAGCGACTGGTTGGCACGTTCCACCACCGTTTCCATGCGTGTATCATCCCGCGCGATCACCACCGCGCAGGGTTCCGCATTTCCCCCGCGCTCAATCCCTACCACAACACAATCTTTCACTTCCGGTTGCAGCCGCAACGCCGCCTCCAAATCTTCAGGATAAATATTCAACCCGGCTGGCGTTACGATCACTTCTTTCTTGCGCCCCTTGAAATACAGATTGCCAGCCTCATCCAGTGCGCCAACATCTCCTGTGCGGTACCATCCTTCGTTATCCCTAAGCCCATTCGTAATCCTGTCGATCATTTCTTCACGTCGCCCTCCACTCCAATATCCCGCGGCCACTCCGCCGCCGCGAATGAGGATCTCTCCATCCTCTGCCAGCTTCACCTCCCGCCCGGCCAGCACCTTACCGATCGATCCTTTCCCCAACTTGAACGGATGATTCACGCTGATCAGCGACGTCGTCTCTGTCAGCCCGTAGCCTTGAATCGCCGCGTAGCCCAGCCGGTCCCAGAACTGCTCGGTCTCCGCATCCAGCGCTGCCCCGCCGCAAATGAACGCCCAGAACTTCCAGCCAAACTTGCGTCGAATCGCACGAAACATCCACCAGCGGTGCAGAAAATGTTTCCCTTCAGCTTCCTTGAATCGCTGCCGAAACTTTTCGTCCTGTCCACGCTCTTCAAGATCGCGCTCAATCTTCTGCTTCAACGACTGCAAGACTCTCGGCACGCTTACCAGCACTGACACCCGCTCCCGTCGGATCGTGTTCACAATTTCCGACGGCTTCATCTCTTCCTGAAAAATCACAATCCCGCCCAACAGCGGCGGCAGAAACATTCCCAGAAATTGCCCGAACACATGGCTCAGCGGCAGCAAATTCAAAAACCGCACTGGATGCACCGATCGCTCATATTTCAAATACCGCTGCATCTCCCGCTCCAGCGGAGCGATGTTGGCCAACACGTTGCCGTGCGTGATCACTACACCCTTGGGCTCTGCAGTAGTGCCGGAAGTAAAAACAATTTGCAGGACGTCGTCGCGTCCAACCGCCACATCCGACTGTAGCGCCGACGTCCCACCGGCAATCTGCGATAGCTTTTCCAGCGCGACGTAAGACTCAGAGCCCAGATTCTCCACGTGCCGCCGCGAACCAACCCACAGCCGCGCCTCAACCTCGCGCGCAACCCGCGCGGCGAAATCCGTCGATGCTCCATCATCCATCGGAACTACAATCACCCCACGCAGCACACATCCAAAGTACGCGGCAACCCATTCAGCGCAGTTTTCGCCCCACAGCATCACCCGCTCGCCCTTGTTGATCTGTCGCGCCTCCAGTTCGCAAGCGAAGCCCAGCGCCATCTCCAAAAGTTGCCCGTAAGTAAACCATTCCATCCTGTAGCCGCGTCGCTGCCCGTAAGCGCGCTCATCACGATGCGCTTCGAAGTTCGCGAGGAAGAATTCTGCTAATGATTCTGGCATGGAGTGAAGGATAGGAGGTGGCAGGAAATAATTGGGCGCATCGCCTCTCGTACAAGTTTAGTAACAGAAGGTAACAATCGCACAATCGGTGGGAGATTCCAGCAACCGGCGATGTCAGGGGTTCTGGACCTATGTCACTTGATGCTCGCGTAGCCTACCACTCACTCCCTCCCCACCCCTAGCGCATCCGCCACGCGGTTAATCGAATTGAACCATGCCGCGATCATCGTGATCTGCAGAATCCCGCGATCGTCAAAGCCCGACGCCCGCAGCCGCTCAATGTCGCTCTTCGAGCACTTGGTCGCGTCCTTGGTTAGCTTGACCACATAATCCACCATCACGCGCTCCTGCGGCGTAATTGGCGCGCTCGTATAGTTTTTCTCCAGCGCCTCTACCAGCTTCGCATCCAGCGTGACTCTACGCAGAAACTCTGCGTGCGACTCGATTCAATACACGCACCGGTTGGTCACTGAGACGATCGTGGTAATCATTTCATGCTGCCGCCGGCTTAACGGCAGATCCGGCGACATCAGTGCCCCAAACGTGGCGAACGAATGGTAGAGCGCCTCCGGCAGCAAGGTATGCGCTCCCACAATCGACGCCCCGCCCGCATCGTCCGGATGCACCGGCTCGGCATACTCCTTCGGATAAAAGGCCTTCTGCCCCTCCAACGCCTGGCGCAACTTCTCATCAGCCTCTGACATCGGTACGGTTCGAATCCAAGTCATGATCGCGAGTCCTTCATCTGCAGATTTCCCACAATTCCGCACCGGAAGAGTACACTTTTGCCGTTTACTTCCAAATACACCCTTCATACTAGCGCTACCTCATCCTTGTTCTGCGCGAATCCACCGGTTTTACAGGCAGAGAGCGTCGGCGCCACCCTGATTCCTAAGGTAATCCGTTCGTACACTCCCTTTTGGTAACCCTTGGTAACCACCCGATTCCACTCCTCCAGCCGTACAATTGCCTTTGTCCGACCGGCCATCGCTCAAGAGGAGTTTGGCCACGTGACGTTCCCGAACTCCCACGGGCCGTCACCAGCTTTCGCTTGGTAAGTTTTTGGGTGCAAAAGTTTCGGTTCACACCGGGGTTCTGGAGTTCGTACCTATATGGCGTTCGGTTTCGGGTTCAACAAACAAAAGGTACTCAGCGCTGCGGAGAAGTATGTGCAGCAGGGCAAGATGCAGAATGCCATCGCTGAGTACGAAAAAGTTCTCAAAGCTGATCCCAAGGACCTTACCGTCACCAATACCGTCGGCGATCTCTACTCCCGCCTGGGCCAGGTCGACAAAGCCACCGAATGTTTCAAGAGCGTGGGCGATGCGTATGCCAACCAGGGGTTCACGGTCAAAGCCATCGCCATGTACAAAAAAATCAGCAAGCTCAAGCCTTCCCTTGAGAGCGTGCTGAAACTGGCCGAATTGTACACGCAGCAGGGACTGTTCAATGACGCCCGAGCCCAATACCTGCACGTCGCTGAAGAATTTCTGAAGTCGGGTGAACTGGATAACGCGGTTCGCATTTTCCAGAAGATTCTGGAAATGGATCCGGAAAATACGACCATGCGCGTGCGCCTGGCGGAAGTCTATGTGCGCCTGGGCAAGAAAAATGATGCCTGGCAGATCTTCTCCGCCGCCGCCGAAACTTTGCGTTCCAAAGGCTCGCTAGGCGGCGCCGAAGAAGTTCTGCAGCGCATGCTTACGCTCGACCCTGGCAACAGTCATGCACTGCTCATGCAAGCGCGCAATCTGCTGGAGTCTGGCGATGCCGATGCCGCGATTGAATCGTTGCAGAAAATCACCGACCTCGATTCCAATCCTGAAGGATTGCGCGATCTTCTGAAGGCTTATCTGGCGACTGGCCGTCTCTCTGACGCCGGAACTCTGGCCAACAAACTCCAATCGGTCCACAACGACCTCAGTGGCATTTCCACCTTTGCCGATGCTCTGATGCAAGCGGGACAGTACGAGAATGCGCTTCAGGTCTATGGCCAGCATGCAGACCGTCTGCTCTCCGAAGATTCCGCCAAGGTTTTAAAAAATCTTCACGCCATCATTGGACACGTGCGCGAGAATCCAGCTTCTTTGCAGAAGCTTCTCACCTTATTCGAGAAAGCTGGCGAGACCACCCATCTGGGCGAAGTGATCGAACTACTGGCCCACGCATCGGTGCAGTCTGGAGAGCTGTCGCGCGCGCGCGATCTGTACCAGAAACTCAGCACCATGGAACCTGGCAACCCCTTGCACATGGATAATTACCAGCAGGTGGTTAGCCAGATCGGTGGAGACTCGGACGAAACATCTATTTCTGCAGAAGAAGCGGCCATTATCGTCGACGAACTCGAGGGTACTGCTCCTTCCATCCATCAGCATTACTCGGATGCGGTTGCACTGGCTGTGCGCTCTGCGCTCACCGATGCCGAGCTTTTTATTTCGTACAACATGCCGGCTAAGGCTCTGGGCCCGCTGATGGCGGCCCTGCCACAGGCTCCCAACGATCTTCGTCTGAATCAGCGTCTGGCAGCTCTGCATACCCGAGCAGGCCGTTTCGCTGAAGCTGCCGCCTGCTGCCGCACCCTGCAGACGCTTTACTCCGATGCGGGATATCCCGAAGAGGCAACGCGTTACGGCGAACTCGCCGACCGTTACCATGGCCGGTCGCAATCACACGCCGCCGCTGATTCAGTCCGCTCACACGCAGCCTCCACTGCGAAATCCGCGTCAGCAGAAGTTCCCGCGGCTGATTCAGCTCCGTGGCCCTCCGCTCCCCCTCAACCTGCGGAAGAGTCGGAATTTGCTGTAGTCGCCGATCAGGGCCACACGCGCGATCAAGTCCCAGCCGTCAGCGAAGTTTCTGCCGCCGCTGAAATCGACCTCTCCTCCGAGTGGGATGACTCGATCACGATCGAAACCGAGGCTCCGCCCGCTGGGGCCGTGGAAGCCGAGGTAAGTGATGTCGTGGGTGACCATGACATTCCGGTTGCAAAACATGATCCGGAGAAGACTGCCGAAGCTATCGAAGAATTTCGTTTCTACCTCGAGCACGGCATGCCCGAGCAGGCGTCTGCCGCGTTCGCGAAAATTCAGTCTTTTACCAGCGACGAAGCCACGCTGAAAGCTCTTCGCGCCGAAATCGAAACTGCGTCGCACACTGCTTCCGCACCCGAGGAAACATCCACGGTCGAGGCAGTAGAAGCTATTTCCGAATTCACGATCGACGAGCCAGTGGCGGAAACCCCCGTTGAACAGATTCCTTCCGCCAAAGAAGCTAAGGTCGAAGCAAGGCCTGTCGAAGCCGCCGCCGTGGCGGAAGCCCACGCAACTCCCCCCACTCCAGTCCAGCACCCGGCCGCCGCAACGCCTGTGGCCCAGGCTCCGGCCGTGCTGCAGGAATTCGTTTCCGATCTCGAATCTTCACTCGGCGAAACTTTTCTGCCGGGGGCGGTTCCGCACGAACCCAAGCCTGGGGTCGAGCACGCCTCGACGGTGACGCACAAACCTGCACAGCCCGAACTTGAACCCATCGGGAACTCCGCTCCAACTACTTTCGGCGTGTCGCAGCCAGAGCCCATGGGAGAGTTCGTCGCAGATTTGGAAGCCTCGCTGGGAGATGACTTCCTCAAGGGTGCCCCTGTCGCCGAACCGGAACCGTCCTCTCAGACGCATCCTGCAACACAGATTGCAGCTCCGGTTGCGGCTACTCCAGCGCAGCACTGGCCGACGACTCCTGCGCCCGCTTCTCCAGTAAACGCTCCGGTCGTCAACAACGCCGCAGCCGCGGCCGCCTCTTCCGGCGCGCCGGCAATCTCACACCGGGCGCCGACTCCTCTACCCCCGCCGAAGCCTCAAGCCGCTCCGGCGATTCGCGGCACGGGTGGGAAGTCTTCCGCCTTCGGTGACGATGCGGGCGTCGATCTCGCGGAAATGTTTGGCGAACTCAAACACGATCTCGAAGCTGGCGCCGCGACCACTGAAGAAGATCCTGAAACCCACTACAACCTTGGTATCGCCTTCCGCGAAATGGGTCTCCTCGATGAAGCGATCGGCGAATTGCAAAAGACCTGTCAGGCTGTCGATCGCGGACACCCTTTTCCGCAGGTCATGCAAACCTACACTTGGCTGGCCCAATGTTTTCTCGATAAGGGCGTTCCCGAGGCAGCCATTCGCTGGTACCAGAAAGCTCTCAGTGTACCCGCGATCGACGAAGAAACGCGTACCGCTCTGCATTATGAAGTAGCCTCCGCCTACGAGGCTGCCGGTGATAAACCCGCCGCCCTCAAGAACTTCATGGAAGTTTACGGCCGTAACATCGATTATCGCGACGTGGCCGAGCGCATCAAGGCCCTGAAGTCGTAAAATAGCCCGATGGGTCTCGTCCCTCAAACATTGCTCCCAAAACATACTTCTCCTCCCGAGCGAAGTGAGGGGCCTTGGTTCTTACCGGCATATGTGTTAGCGCCTTTACCGGCAGGCGGCTGTGCGCCGCAACGGAGCGCCCAGTGACCCAGGATCCGAAAGTGCCGCTGGAAGATGGCCCCGCCGCGCCCGTGCCGACCGAAACCACCACTACGCTCCTCGACTCTCCGCCCGGTCCGGTGCAGCAGCCCTTGCAGCTCTGGTTGCACCGCACATCAGTTTTCCTGTTCGTGCTCATCAGCGCTATTGCCGGTGTCCTGCTCGTGATCCTGCCCTGGACTCCTGAATGGACCGACAATTATCTGCTGCTCTCGTATCCCTGGCTTCGCCCCGTGATCTCCACCGGTTTTTTTCGCGGCGTGTGCAGCGGCCTGGGATTGCTCGATATATGGATCGGCTTCTGGGAAGCCCTCCACTACCACGAACATCAGTGATGCCGAGCTTTTCGCCCGGCCGTGATCAAGCGCTTCCTTGAATTTCGCAGCGCCTGATGCAGGAACTTTGCATCTCAGAATTTTATCTTTTAGAACGTGAGTCTCTAGATGATCGACAAACTCAAACCTGCTCCTTTGGCCTACGAGAATCCACAATTCATCAACAGTCCCGACGGACGCATTCTGCGCATCCTGGCTGAATATCAGGAACCTCTCTCGCGTTTTCGCCGCGAGCAGATTCAGGACACAGTCGTATTTTTCGGTTCGGCCCGGTTCGAAGGAGCCGCCGCTGCCCAGAAGAATCTTGCGGCGGTGGAGAAGAACGCGGCGAAACTGCCTCTGCCGCAACAGGAGAAGGAGATGAAGCGCGCTCTCGCTGCCGTCGAGATGGCTCGTTATTATGAAGATGCTCGCCGCCTAGCTCACCTTCTCACCAAGTGGTCGATTCAAATCCCCGCCCGCCGTCACCGCTTTGTCGTTACCACCGGCGGAGGCCCGGGCATCATGGAAGCCGCGAACCTTGGTGCTTACGAAGCGGGAGGCAAGAACATTGGCCTTAACATCAATCTTCCCTTCGAGCAAAACCCGAATCCGTACATCACTCCCGCGCTCAACTTTGAGTTTCACTATTTTTTCATGCGCAAGTTCTGGTTCGCCTACCTCGCCAAAGCGCTAGTAATTTTTCCCGGCGGCTTCGGAACCATCGATGAACTCTTCGAGATTCTCACGCTCGCTCAGACCGACAAGCTCGCCAAAAAAATTCTGGTGATCATTTACGGCAGCGAATATTGGCATCGCATCATGAACTTCCAGGCCTTCGTCGAAGCCGGCACCGTTGCTCCCGAAGACTTAAACCTCTTTAAATTCGTCGACACTCCCGAAGATGCCTTCAACTTCCTTCGCGACGGCCTGACCGAATACCACCTCGGAGGCCAGCCGAAAAAAGAAAAAGAACAGGAGACTTTGCCCGAAATCGCCAAGACGAGGCCTTAGCCCAAAGTTGGTGGGCTCATGTGCATCATGAGTTGATGATTGAATCGGTCGGCCGTCGATCGCACAGCGAGTTCAGCTCGCGCGCCGCCCGTGCAACTCCTCGCTTAAAGAACCGACAAAGTCTCGGACCAATGCGGCAATCTCATCGGCTGCGGTGTCCAATGCGAAGTGACCGGCATCGAGAACGTGAACTTCAGCCTTGGGAACGTCTTTGCGATAGCGTTCCGGTTCGCCGGGATCGAACGACAGGTCATACTTGCCCCAGATCACCATCAGGCGCGGCTGCTGCTCGCGCATCCATGCTTGCCATTTTGGATAAGCGTCAACATTGGTCCGATAGTCGTAGAACAAGTCGCTTTGAATCTCGGCTTGGCCTGGCTGGTTGAGAAAATAAAATTCATCAGCCCAGAGATCGGGGGCATAGCGATCCACGTTCGGATCGTTTCCGATGTGGCGCGTCCGCGTCGTCGGCAGCGACAGCAGATTTGTGCGCAGCGCGCTTTCGTTGGCCGCCCGATCGGCCCAAAAAGCTCGCCGCGTCTTCCAGTTCGCTCCCAGGCCTTCGTTGTGTGCGACGGCGTCCTGAACAATGAGGGCCTCGATACGATCGGGGTGAACCAAGGCCATGCGAAAGCCCACGGGTCCACCGTAGTCCTGCATGTAAAGCGTGTAGCGAGGGAGGCCGAGCGCTTCGGTGAAATGATTCATGATCTCGGCATAGTGATCGAACGTGTAAGCGAATTTTTTCGAGTCGGGCCAATCGCTGTGCCCGAAGCCTGGGTAATCTGGTGCGACCAGGTGATAGCGGTCGGAAAGCCGCGCAAAGAGCGGCTCGAACATCCGCGACGAAGATGGCAGCCCGTGCAGCAGTAAAAGGGTCGGAGCGTCATTCCGGCCGGCCTCTCGGTAGAAGATGGACAGCCCATCTACCTGTATCGTGCGATAAAAAGTAGGGTACTTCATGGAACGTTCCTTTCCGTCGGCATGGGCAAGCAAATGAAATTCAAATAATGCGAGCATCACAAAAACCGCCAGTGCGATGCACGGGACCCACATGCAATGGGCCTGCCGTGACACCGCAACCCTCGGCGTAAATGAAGGCACGGCGACCTCCTCCCTGCGGAGACTGGCTAGTTTCTGGCTGTCATTGCTGGTCCGGTACCCGGCGTCAGATGCATATGGATGATGAGGTTCAGACGTTCTCCCACTTCAGCGTTGAAATTCGACGGGCCCGGGTAGTCCTCTCCGATGTGCATACCAGGGTCTTCGGGAAGACTGGGCCCTTGCAGGTATGTTCCCGTACACTTGGCGCCGCTATAGGCTTCACTGGCTGCAGGCACTTTACAGTTTTCATCTTGGACCAGTGGAGGCCAGGTGGTGTTGAGTACGGCTTTCAACAACTGCGGAAAATCTTCGCGAAACACCTTCGTAGTTGCCGAGGCCTCGATTCCTCCGTCTTTCTGAGCGCTCCCACTAGCCGGGCTATCGAATACCAGAGTCGCTTGGTGGGAAGTACGGTGGGTGATTGGCGGCCCATAGACCGGGCCGCTATATGATTCGCTCGGGGCCGGAATCTCCACGTTGCGGTCCACGCGAACCAGAATCAGATCGCCCGTGGTTTGTAGCCGACCCCCGGAAGTCCGGACGACATTCTTCGAGTGGAAGCACAGCATCGTGTTGTTGGCCCGGTTCGCCATCCATCGGCTCTTGAACTTGCCGTCCTCTTCGATCGGCTCCCCCATGGACATGGCGGGATAGATGTGCAAATCGACACTGGACTTTGTGGGGTCACCGTCGTCGATTTTCAATGCTCCCACGACCCGGGCGAAGCCTAAAGTTACGTCGATTTTTGTCTTGCCGTAATCCGTCGTTCCGTCGGTGATAAGTTGCGCATCGGAATGGCGTGCGTCGACCTGCCAGGACCCGGCTAGGGAAACGGGTGCCTTGGCGTTAAGGGTCAGAATGCCGAGCGCGACTACTACAGCTACTGCCAGTGCAACCATATACTTGGACATTTGCTTCTCCTTTTTAAAAATCTGCTTGCATAACAAACGATTGCCGAGTTCTCAACGGGGCCCGCCACCACTGTTTGCGGAGGGAAAGATTCTTGCTCTCGTGCAGTTGTTTTACAGAAAAAATCTGCTCGGCCGAAATTGTCAGCGCAGGATGGGGTTCCCCGGCGAGGTCTGCATAAACCTCATCCGCATGTCTTCTCGACGATGGCTGTTGCCGAGGTGACATTTCCGACTGCCTTCTCGCAAATGACCAGCGCAGAACATCGCGCAATCCGCTCAGAATTTGAGGAGAAACGGTGTCGAGTCCAGTCTGAGCAGGGCGCTAAAGGCCACAAGTTTGCACCAGGTGCTAATTCTTGTCAATCGTTTGTACTCGTCCAGTAGATAGGTGACACTTTTCATTGCTTTCGTTGAGATGAGGCCGGCAGCAGGAACTGCTGCGGGGTTAAGTAGCCGAGCGACTGGTGGGGACGCACGGTGTAGTAGATTTTCTCCCACTGGCGGAGTTCGCGATTGAGTTCAACACAAGCGCGCTGAGAAGCTGCGCTATATTCATCGCAACCCGGTAAGACAGTAACACTCGGATAGAGTGTCGAAATGCAAATTCGTGATGGGAAACTTCCCCGTGCGCGCACGGGGAAAGAGTTGAGCCGGGAGGCCCGGACTCGTCCTGGCCTGGATGGATTTTTATCGTCGGAGCAAGAAGGTGCCCGCACCTGCCGCCATTTCGGGATCAGCCGCCAGACTTTTTACCGCTGGCAGCGCCGCTACGATCCGCAGAACCTGGACCACCCTGAAAGAGCGTTCCCACCGCCGTCATCATCGCCGCCAGCCCACCTGGTCGTCCCCGCTGGCCGATCGCGTTCTCGCCTTACGGCTGCGCTACCCGCGCTGGGGCAAGCTCGCCGTCCTGCTGCGCCAGACAGAAGCTGACGGTTTCGACCTCTA
>DATNMU010000139.1:0-28247 GCA_035602195.1 Candidatus Acidiferrum sp. | reverse complement strand
TCGCATTCGGGAACACATGTCTGCCGGGCGCGACGTGTTTGCCTATTTCAAGCACGAAGAAACGCCAGAAGGGGCGCTGTACGCGGTCGACCTGTTGCGTGGCGCTGGCCAGACGTAGCTCCGTCTTTGCGATGGGTTCCGGATCGCGCACGAAGCATCCTCTTCATTACTTCCTTCAACGTCCGATAACGCGATAGTATTTATTTCCCCTTCATGGCCGCGGAAGCCAATTCGCGCTTGCTCTCCGGCTTTCTCGACTACTTGAGAATCGAGAAAGGCCTCGCTCCTCTTTCCATCCGGGCCTACGCCACCGACATAGGCCAGTTCGCAGAATTTCTGGAAAAGCGTAAGCGGCTGCTGCTGACGGCGCAACGCATCGATGTCCGCGATTTTCTGCAACAGCTTTTCTCCTATCAGGTGGATGGCCGCAGCGTGGGACGAAAATTGTCGGCGCTGCGCCATCTTTATCGCTACCTGCTGTTAGACAAGAAGATGGACCGCGACCCTACGTTGAACATCGAGTCGCCGAAACAATGGAAAGTCCTGCCTAAGGCCCTGGCTCGCGACGAAATGGAAGCGACGCTGGCTGCACCCCTGGCGCGTAAAAGCGCAAACGGAAATCAGGATACAGAATATTCACAAGCCCTGGCTGCCCGCGATCGAGCCATGCTCGAGGTTTTTTACGCGGGCGCGCTGCGAGTCTCCGAAATCGTCAATGCGAAGCTCGAAGACCTGAAGCTCGATGCGGGATACATGCTGGTGCGCGGAAAAGGCGACAAAGAACGTGTGGTGCCGCTGGGCAAAGCGGCGCAGGATGCGCTCGCAAATTATCTTGCGCAGGCACGCCCGGTATTAGCCGCGGGGAAGAGAAGCGGATCTACGATGGCGGGCAAGAGTAGTTCGCCGCTGCTGTTTATTGCGCGCGGGGGCCACGTTCTGACGCGGCAACGGGTGTGGCAGATGGTGCGGGCGGCGGCGGCGGTGTGCGGGCGCTCCGCGTCTCCGCACATGCTGCGCCACTCCTGCGCTACGCACATGGTTGAGAATGGCGCCGACCTGCGCACGGTGCAGACGATTTTGGGTCATGCGGATATTTCGACAACCCAGGTTTATACACACCTGGCGCTTGACCGGCTCAGAACGGTTTATCAGATGCATCATCCCAGAGCGAAGGCCAGATGAAAATTAGCACGGAAACACGAACCACCGTCGGAAAAGCTGTCGCGGACTTCCTGCGGCATCTGGGGGAGCGCAACGCTTCTCCGCATACCATTAAGGCTTACAGGCGCGATCTATTTCTGTTCGCGGGCTATGCCGGTTCGCGGGAATGGAAGCACATCGATCACATCGCCGTGCGCGGCTTTCTGTCGCAGCTTTACAGCAATGGCCTGGAAAAAACCTCCGTCGCCCGGGCGCTGGCCGCCGTGCGCTCTCTTTATCGCTGGCTGGCGCGTGAGGGGGTTGTCGAACAGAATCCAGCAAAGCTGGTTGCCACTCCGAGACTTCCCAAGAAACTTCCCCGCGTACCGACGATCGAAGAAATGAACTCCGTCATCGACGGCGCAATGCCAGAAGTGGCGGCCTTCCCGGAGCGCGATCGTCTGATGCTAGAATTGCTTTACGGCTGCGGTATTCGCAATTCCGAGCTTACGGGGATCAACGTCGATGACATTCGCCTCAGTGCCGAAGCGATTCTCATCCGCGGCAAAGGAAAAAAAGAACGCTACGTGCCCTTCGGCGATTCGGCAAAAATCGCCCTCGCGACTTACCTGCCTGAGCGGCAGGAAGTTCTTGCAGCAACGCATAAACATTCCAATGCACTGCTGATCAACCGCCGCGGAGGCCGGCTCACAACGCGCAGTGTGGGCCGCATCATCAAAAAGATCGCGGTTGCAAAGGGTCTTTCGCCGGACGTTCATCCGCACACGCTGCGCCATGCTTTCGGTACCCACATGTTAGAGGAGGGCGCTGACCTGCGCGCCATTCAGGAATTGCTAGGCCACGAGCGGCTCGCCACCACCCAGCGCTACACGCAACTCTCAATGAAGCATGTGCTGCAGGTTTACGACCAGACACATCCCCGCGCGAAATAGCTGCGAGTTCCGCCGCAATTACCTCCGTAATTTTCGCTTTCCTCGCCTGCGGATTAGAACTGTAGCTACGGGAAAGTTCGGCCTGAACACACTTGTTGTCCATCAGCGCGGAGGATTCGAATCGCCTCTGTTTCCCGAGCGGAGAATCGCTTGCGAAAGATTAATCCGGAACTCTGGCTGCTGTTGTTTCTTGTCTTGATTGCAGCGATGTTGAATTTTCTGGTGGCATCGCAGCGCATGGCTCTGGTCTTCTACTTCTTGCCCACTTTGTATTCTGCCTGCCACTTTGGCCGCCGTCACGCTACCCTCACGGCTTTGGCCAGCGTAATCATGGTTGCGCTGTTGGTCTTTACCAACCCAGTCATGTTCAATCGCAAGCTGGACTTTCCCTTCGACGCCCGCTGGTTTGATCTAGCCTTGTGGGGCGGAGTGCTAATGGTCGCAGGCTATGTAACCGGTACGCTCTACGAGCGCAATCAAAAAACCTTGCACGAGATGGAAGACGGTTACGACGGCATGCTATCGATTCTCCAGAATTTCTTGAGCAATCAGAAATATAGCGATGCCCACGCTTACCGCATCGCGATGTGCGCTACGAGAGTTGCTCAAACGCTCGGCCTGGACCCGGCCAGTGTAGAAGATATTCGGACCGCCGCCTTGCTGTTTAACCTGAGGGAATTGGGCGTCAGCATTGATGTGATCTCCAAGGCTGCTCAGGGAACGCAGGAAGATCTGCGGCAGGCTCGATCCGGTTCTACGAAACTGGCTTCTAAATCCGGCATCGGCGGATCACTGCGGCGCGCGATTCCGATTTTCCTTTCGGAACGCCAATTACGATTGGACGGAGACGGCATCGGAGTCGGCGACGCATCGTTTGAGGTTCAGATTCTGCTGCTGGCGGAAGAATATGAATCTTTGATTAGCGGCAACGCCGGCACGAAACTCGCGCCATCTCAGGCTGGCAAGGAAGTCGTGCGCCGCTTTGCCAGCCGCTCCGACTCAATGATCCTGGATGCGTTTGCGAAAGCCTTCGGCGGAGAAGCGGCCGGAGCAGGGGCATAGAGCGCCTACAGGTCACTGCTCTGATCGAGATTCGGGATTCTGCGTTCGCAAATCCTGCCACATTTCTACAATACGACTTTTCAACTCAGCCGTAAGTTCCTCATAGGCCACTTCCGACGCTGCGCTCTCTGCTGGGGGAATAATCGGGTCTCCGAATTTCATTTTCAGCGGCGTGAATCCTTGAAACGACTTATTCCTCGGCCATGCTTCGTGAAAGCCTTCAATCGCAATCGGCACAATCGGTACTTGCATATGAATGGAGAGGATGGCTGCGCCCTTTTTGAATATGCGGGGGGTGCCATCGATCGAGCGTTCGCCCTCCGGGTAAATCATGAGTGGACGTCCCTGCCGCAGACCGAAAGCTCCAGCGCGCATAGCCGGAATAAGATTCGCGTCAGGATCGAGTACTACGATCCGCAACGAGCGTGCCAATTTCAGCATGAATCCCTGACCAAAGATTTCACTTGTGCCCACCGCAAAGAGCTTGTTGAATACCGCCGGCGGCACGACGCTCGCCAAAATCAGCGGATCGAGATAGCTCTGATGGTTGGACGATAAAATATAAGCGCCGCTTTTGGGTAGCTTCTCAATACCGCCGACCTGCAAATGAAAGCGGTCGAGCGCGATCACTTGAATCAGCCGTGAAACGAAATACCAAAATGCCGCGCTGATCGGCTGAGGCCGGACCAATGGGAGGACTGGAACGAAATCCGGGTCCTCTGCCAAGATCGCCCTCCATCCGGCGAAGGCCGGGCGCGTCCCTGGTCCGCCTGCCCCGCTGGCTGCGCTTTGCAGAACTGCGTCGACCAAATCGCGCACCGTGTATATCCCCGCGAGTTGCGATTCTTCGACGTTCCCGCCGAGTTCTTCTTCGAGATGGCTCAGTAGCTCCACGCGTTGCATGGAGTCGAGTCCCAGGTCGAGTTCGAGATTATGAGTAGGTCTTAGCGCGGGCGGGGTCGATCGCGATGCATCCCGAATAATTTGCAAGGCTCGCTGCACATTGGGTTGGTCGAGCCATGCGGTCTCGTCTGGCGTCAGTGGCTGTTCGGAGGGCAGCTCAGAATCTTCCGCAACTTTTCGGGTCTGGTTTGCCTTGACCCGTTTCTCTATTTCGAACCGTTTGATTTTGCGAGTGCTGGTCCGTGGCAAATCTTCCCGCCAGATCTCATAACTGCCAATGCGCTTGGTGGAGGCAATTTGCTGCGAGAGTCCTTCAATATCGAAGCGGATTACCTCTTTCGCGTTGACAATCTTTTTCTGGCGCAGAACCTCGAAGTTGGGCACGATGACTGCGTGCAGGCGGTCGCCGCCGGTCCCCGGCTTTGCTTCCAGCCCCATGACAGCGAGTTCTTTAATGTTGGGCGATTTTAAGTAGTGCGCCTCAACCTCTTCGGGATAAATGTTTTTCCCGTTGCTGAGGACGATCACTTCTTTCTTACGGCCAGTGAGAAACAAATTTCCGTCGTCGTCGAAATAGCCGAGATCGCCGGTGTAGAACCATCCATCCCGCAGCACGGCAGCGGTTGCGTCCGGACGGTTCCAGTATCCTTTCATCACAACGGCGGCGCGCAACACGACCTCGCCGGTCGGCGCTCCGCCATCTTCCTGCGGTTGCGCATCGACAATCTTGCCCTCCACTCCCTTCATGGCTTTTCCCACAGATCCAATCACGTTATTGCTGGGCGAGTTTGCATACACAGCGGCTGTCGTTTCGGTCAGACCGTAGGCCTGCAGAACATCGATGCCCAGATCGTGAAAGTCACGGGCAATCTCAGGATCGAATCTCGACCCGCCGGTGACCAGATAACGCATGTTCTTACCTAGCGTTTCATGGATTTTCCTAAAAAGAATTGAACCGGCATTGATTCCAACCCTTCGCAGAGTTCGGTTGAATCCCACGAGTCCCCGAAATAACTTCCGTGTAAGCGCGCCTCGTTTAGCAACCTCCTGGAAGATGCGCTCGTGAATCAGATAAAAGAATTGCGGCACCACGGCGAAAGCCGTGATGTTGCGTTCGCGTAGTGCCCGCAAAAGCTCGGTAGTATTCAGCGTCTCCAGATAGACTACGCGTGAGCCTTTCACCAGCGGCAGAAGCAGATTAGCCATCTGCGCGAGCACGTGAAACATGGGCAGCACGCCCAATAGAGCATCTGTGGGACCAAGATCGACCCAGTTGAACACAGCTTCCACTTCTCCCAGAAAGTTGGCATGGGTCAGCATTACGCCCTTGGGATCGGCGGTGGTGCCTGAAGTGTAGAGGAAGGAAGCGATGTCGTCCGCGGCTGAGGGGGTAGGCGTGAATTTAGCGGCGCCGCTTTCGAAAATCGCCGGTAGGTTGTCCAGCCAGCGCTCGTTGCTGGGTTCGGCAGCAGGCATGCGGTCCGGGTCCATGAGGACAAGTCCAATCTTTAATTCCGACTGCGCCTCACGCGACACTTGCGCATGCTTCGCGTCACAGAAAAGAACCGAGGTGCCGCTATCTTTCAACAGGGTGGCCAGTTGATCGGAGTGAAGCGCAGTATCCAGCGGGACGACCGTGCATCCTCCCGCAATAACCCCAAGATAAACTGCTACCCAATGCGGATGGTTGTCGGCAAAAATCGCCAGCCGCGATCCAGGTCCAAGTCCGCTCTCGTTGACCCATTGCCCCACCGCCTCGGCCATCCTGCGAAGTTCAGCGTAGGTACAACTCTCAATGTGGTCGTGACGCTGCAGTTCCAAGGCAACGTTATCCGGCCAGCGCTCCTCGCACTCGACAAAACGGTCATAGAAAGTGGGCATGGGTCGTGGGGAATATACACGAAAATTCTATTTACCGCAGTGCCGTCAGATAAAGTCGAGATGCCAAAGGAAGGTTAAACACGCGGGCTCGCCGCGATCGCTGTGTGCTCGCCGGTATATCGAATGCAACGCTCGTTACGGCTCTTCGACGCATCTAAATATGCTAGGCTAAAGGGATAATCTTGGGTGATTTCTGCCCTCCGAAGGATTTCAAAGTTTGATTAACACTCTAATTGGCAAGGTCTTTGGGACCAAGAACGAGCGCGTCATCAAGAGCATGATGCCGCGAGTTACGGCTATCAATGGCCTCGAACCGCAGATGCAGAAGCTGACGGACGACGAACTGCGCGCCAAAACGGAAGAGTTCCGAAAGCGCATTCAGGAGCGGCTGAGTCGCGTTGCCAGCGGGCCAGTCGCGGGCTTGGAGGCTGAAAGCGAAGACGACCCCGACCGCGCAAAACAGCTCGAAAAAGAGCAATACGAGGCTCTTCAGGCAGTTCTCGACGAGATATTGGAAGAGGCTTTCGCCGTGGTGCGCGAAGCTGGGCGCCGCGTGCTCAATATGCGCCACTTCGACGTACAGTTGATTGGTGGCATGGTGCAGCACCAGGGCATGATTTCGGAGATGAAGACCGGCGAAGGAAAAACGCTGGTCGCGACGCTTCCTGTATATCTCAACGCGCTCAGCGGACGCGGCGTGCATGTGGTTACGGTTAACGATTATCTGGCCAAGCGCGACTCGGAATGGATGGGTAAGCTCTATCGTTTTCTTGGACTCACCGTCGGCGTGATTGTCCACGATCTGGACGACGAACAGCGCCGCGCCGCCTATGCCGCTGACGTCACCTACGGAACCAACAACGAGTTTGGCTTTGACTACCTGCGCGACAACATGAAATTTGATTTAAGAGAGTGCGTGCAGCGTGGCCACAATTTCGCCATCGTCGATGAAGTCGATTCCATCTTGATCGATGAAGCCCGCACGCCGCTCATCATTTCCGGCGCCAGCGAGGAATCGACCGACAAGTATTACCGGGTGAATCGCATCATTCCCAAGCTTGAAAAGGGAGAAGAGCTTGAAGTTGCGCCTGGCGAAGCCGCGCAACTCACCGGCGATTTCGTCGTCGACGAGAAGCACCGCAACATCACCGTAACCGACGAAGGCTGGACGAAAGTTGAGGGTTTGCTCGGCATCGGCAACATCGCCGATCCGGAAAACTGGCCGCTTAAGCATCACGTTGAGACTGCCATTAAAGCGCACGCTCTCTATCGCCGCGATGTAGAGTATGTGGTAAAAGACGGCGAAGTCATCATTGTCGACGAATTCACCGGACGCATGATGCCGGGCCGCCGCTGGTCCGATGGCCTGCACCAGGCGATTGAGGCGAAAGAAGGCGTCAAGATCGAGCGCGAGAATCAGACTCTGGCCACGATAACTTTCCAGAACTATTTTCGCATGTTTAAGAAGCTGTCTGGGATGACGGGAACGGCTGAAACCGAGGCGACCGAGTTCGATAACATTTACAAGCTCGAAGTGATCGTGATTCCCACCAACAAACAGATGCTGCGATTGGAGAACCCGGATGTCGTGTTTCGCACGGAGAAAGAAAAGTACTTCGCGGTGGCCGACGAGATTCAAAAGCTTCACGAAAAAGGCCAGCCGGTATTGGTAGGCACGACGTCGATTGAGAAATCTGAACGCCTTTCGGAGTTGCTGAAGAAAAAAGGTCTGAAACAGCACGTTGTGCTGAACGCCAAGTTCCACGAACGCGAGGCCGAATACGTCGCCCAGGCAGGAAGGAAGGGCATGGTGACCATCGCCACTAATATGGCTGGCCGTGGCACTGACATCTTGCTTGGCGGCAATCCGGAATTCATGGCCAAGCAGGAACTAGTGAAGAAGGGGATCGCGCAGCAGTTGCGCGTGGCGCAGGGCAAGATCGAGGGGCCTCAAGAAGATGGCACGACTTCGATTTTCTATTACAACGGCAACGAATACCTGGTGCCCACCGAAAAGTGGATGGAGGCATATAACCGCTACAAGGCTCAAACCGATCAAGAGCACGACGAAGTCACCGCTGTCGGCGGCCTACACATTCTGGGTACTGAGCGACACGAGTCGCGCCGTATCGACAATCAGCTTCGCGGGCGTGCCGGTCGACAGGGCGATCCCGGTTCTTCACGCTTTTATCTCGCTCTCGAAGATGACTTGATGCGCATCTTTGCCAAAGAGTGGGTTTCAAAACTTCTCGAGCGCCTAGGGATGGAAGAAGGCATTCCTATCGAATCGAAGCTCATCAGTCGTCGCATCGAGACGGCTCAGAAGGCGGTCGAAGGCCAGCACTTCGAATCGCGTAAGCACCTGCTCGAATATGACGATGTCATGAACAAGCAGCGAGAAGCTGTGTATGGACTGCGCCGCCGCTTGCTCGAGGGTATGGATCAAAAGGATTTGATCCTCGAAGATTACGTGTCAGCCATTCTCGGGGACCTGATGGACGAATATTGTCCCCCGAAGGGCCATGCCGATGACTGGAACATCAAAGGCCTGAAAGACGCAGTATTCACGCGCTTCGGCGTCGATTTCATTGCGGAAGGCGTAAAGCCCGAAGCGTTGAACCGGCAGGAACTGGGCGACGCGATTTTCGAAAAGCTGAAAGAACGTTACGACGCGAAAGAAAAGCTGATTGGCCCCGACGCCATGCGGCACCACGAGCGCATGATCATGCTCAGCGTGCTTGACTCGCAGTGGAAAGATCACCTGTTGAGCATGGACCACCTGAAAGAGGGCATCGGCCTGCGCGGTTATGGCCAGCACGATCCGCTGGTCGAGTACAAAAAAGAATCGTTCGACATGTTTGAGGCTATGCTGCAGCGCTTCCAGGAAGATACCGCGCGCTACCTATACCTGATGCAAATTCTCGAGCGCCCAGCAGAGGCGGCGACGAGCGGACCAGCGGGAAGTGATGCCGCAGAACGAGGCTCTGAGCCCGGAGTGCCAGCGCAGCGGGGCAGTGGAGGAAATGGACATCATCCGCCGCGACTGGTCGCAACTTCCGCCGACGACTTGGAAGAAGCTTTCATGCGCCGCAAGCGGCGCGAACTGGAACAGGCACGCATGGCAGGTGGAGGCGATGCTCAACCGGTGCAACAAGTCGTGCGAGCGCAGGAAAAAGTTGGCCGCAACGATCCCTGCCCCTGCGGGTCGGGTAAGAAATTTAAGAAGTGCCACGGGGCACAGGCGTAAGCTGCCACGCCTACCTCGACCTTAGCCTCTACGTCTCTGTCTCTGTGCGGCCGCAAAGGTCATCCCCGTGGCAGAGCTGCCCGTCTCTTGTTTCCATTCTGCAAACAATCCCGCGTAGTTCGTCGTGATGTAATCCGCTTCTGTCACTCCTAACTTCTTCGCCGTCGCATCGATCCAACGGGGCGAGCTTTCGATCTCGCAGAAATTTCCGATCGGCGTTTCATCGACAACGATCTGCCCTTTCCCATCCGACCACTCGGCGCGAAATTTTTCATAGCGAAATGAGGGAGAATATCCCAGTGCCCGCAAGATGGCATCCATCTGTTTTCCATCGCCCACGGAAGTCTCTAACTCTTCGCGGCTGCTGTGTCGGCCAGACTGTTTCTTGGCCTTGTGCGTCAGCGTCCATTCCGATCCATACTTGCGCAGCCGCAGCAGTGCCTTGCGTTTGCGCAGGACCTCTCCGGGAAGATCATAGAGTGTGTTCATCTCGTGCGTCCGTGGCGTTATGATACGGAATCCGGCCTCGCGCAGCTTACGCGCGAGCGCCCGAAGGTCTGACACGCGAAACTTAATCTCGATTTCCTGATTGGACGCCATAAAAGGGAGTATAGATTGCTATACCAGACGCATCCAATGACAGGAACTAAAAATGCTTGGCAAGGAGGATTTATGTCTGCTTTTCGGAGGTTGCAAGTGTGGGCTGCAACTGGCTTAATAACCGCTGGCTTGGCTGTGGTACCGGCCATGGCCGCCGGCACGCAAACTTTTACTGGCAAAGTTAGCGATGCCATGTGTGGCGCCAAGCATACAGAGGCGGGTCTCGATCCTGCAGCATGCGTTCGCGAGTGCGCGCAAAAGGGCGCCAAGTATGCGTTGGTCGTCGGCGACAAGGTCTACAGTCTCGACACCTCTGATCAAGCCACGCTGGACCAACTCAATAAGCTCGCCTGGGATCAAGCCAAAGTTACCGGTACGGCTCACGGAGACACGATTGCGGTGAAGTCGGTAGCGGCCGCGAAGTAGAAGATGCTGCCGAGCATTGCCAGTCGTCACAAAATTGGAATCATGGACAAGCACGGAGCGGAGATTCTCATTGGGATCCGCTCCAGATTTGCTTGTTGGCCCCAGCCATCAACTAAAAGTCGGTAACTTCACGAGATCGTCTTGCGGCACATGTTCCATCGGCTCGCCAGCCTTGCGCCAGGCGGTTAATCCGCCGACGATCACGAACGTGTTGAAGCCTTTTTCCCGCAGCAGGTGCGCCACCCGGGCGCTGGTCGCTTCGCGTGCTCAAGTGCAGTAAAGATAAATATCTTTATCCTTGGCAAGATGCTTCAGTTCCTCTTCAAGATTATTGGGTTCGATGCGGATCGAGTTCTTGATTCGCTCCGCTCCCGAGTCGTAGTACCCATGGCTTCGAACGTCGATGATCTGCACGCGGTCCGCATCCGCAGAGGCCAGACGCGCTGCCAGTTCCTGAACCTGAATCCGCGGCACAATGCGATAAATGCCATGCCTGCGATACTGCACGATTCGGTAGACCGCATAAACCAACAACGCAGCAATCACTACCCCTTCCATAGCTCGGCCGGCGGCGTGAAAGCCGCGCAGTATCGCGGCTAAGAAATCGCGCGAAAGATAGCCCACGGCAAGGTAAGTCAGGGAGTAGATCGAAGCTCCCAGAAAATCCAGGCGCAGAAACTGCCAGAAGCGCATTTTCATGCTGCCGGCAAGCGGCGCCGCCATGGTGTTGACGCCCGGAATAAATTTCGCAATGATCAGCGTCACCTTGCCGCGCTTATAGAAAGATTCGGCCGACCGCAAAATACAAGTTTCCGGATTGATCGACACGTGGCACAGAAAGCCCAACAGCTGCCAACCCATGTATCGCCCCAGCCAGAATTGAACTGTGTCACCCAGCACCAGGGCCGTGATCGCTGCCACGAAGACATATGGACCCCACAAGGTATGCGCTGCCACCGCCGCGCCTGCGGCCACTAGCGCGATGGCAGCTGGGAATGGCAGACCTATCGCTTCGGCCAACAACAGAGCGAAGGTCAGGACATATCCGTGCCGTACCATCAAAAACAGGTTCATAAGCAATCTTGGATAAGGAAATTCAGGAAAGGGTTCAGTATAAACAATGAACAAAGCGGGATGCTTGTCTGAAAGACAGCACCCGACTATTGTTGCGGGGAGCGCGTATTTCCGGAGGGGTCTCCCCGCTCGGGGTGAGTAACAAGGAAGCGGCTATCACTCGGAGTCTCTCGGCCTATATGGCCAGGCGTCGACGGAGCATGACACCTCTTTTTCAAAGCTTCGACTGAAGCCGCCGCCTTCTGCTGGCAACGCATCCGTTCAGTGGACCAGACCTCAGCGACTCATTTGCCTAAGTGCCAAGGTGAGCTCGGGTGGATCATTCTGAAGTGATCCATCGCACTTTCATGCGTCTCTTTGGCCTTCCCGTTGCGGCTACGCCACCAACTAGTCGGGTTCTTGCTTGTATGCCCCGATTAAATCAGTGGCTTCGGTCACACTTTCGCGTGACTGAGATCATTCGGCCCATATTTTCGGGAACCCAAGTCGCGGATCCAAACAATAAGCCGGCCCGCTAACCGAAGCTAGCTTGGCCGGCATAAAAAATGCGGAGCCGAGATTCGTGCTCCGCATTCGTAACGATTTTCGAACTACTTGCTCATGGAGTCGTGACTCATCGAATCGCCCTTGAGCATTTTCACGCTCATGACATGAATCGAGTTCTTGTAGGCGTAAACGTGAGCGCTGAGCTGCACATGGTGACCTTCGTGTCCTTTGAGCTCTTCCGGGTTCATCACATCCCAGCTTTTACCGTCTTTATCGACGAAGGTGTATTTGTCCCCATCCGCTTTAATAGTTCCCTTCAAGGTCATCAGCGGAGCCTTCGCAGCTCCCTGATCAGCTTGGGTTTGTGACATGTTGTTGCCCTGTTGCGCGAAAGCAGTCAAGCTCATCGCAAAGGTAAGAGCGAGCAGGCTAATCATTAGCTTCTTCATTGACGATCTCCTTCATTTCCCAGAAAGCTCGGCCAGATCGGTACTCGGTACCGTTGAAGAGCCTTACGGACGAACGCGTTGGTGACGGCGTGTCAATATTAGTAGTTACTTTCAACAAATAGGTTGCATCAGAAGGGAAAGCCCCGTCTGCCCGGTATTATCGAGCTGAGATTTTCTTCATCACTTGTCCCTACCCACTACGAACTCGGGCACCCACAGCAGGGCTCGCTTAATCTCGGAATCGGCAAAAGAGCAAATCGCATTCTGCGCAGACTCGGCGTACCCAGCGGCACGATGGGCGGCCGCTTCGAGCGACCCATAGCGCTCTAGAATAGCGATGATTTGTTGATGAGTTACGCCATTGAAGGCGCGGTCGTGAAGAATGGTTTCAATCCTGGCTCGCTCCTCCGCCGTGCAGCGCTCGAGAGCGTGTATGACGGCCATGGTGGCCTTGCCTTCGCGCAGGTCGCTTGCCACCGGCTTGCCCAAAACGCTTTCGGACGCGGTCAAGTCGAGCACATCATCGACAATCTGAAATGCCATACCCAAGTCGTGCCCATACTGACCGAGAGCCTGCTCCTGCGCAGCCGTCGCTCCGCCCAGAATTGCACCCAATCGCATGCACACCGAAAACAGGCACGCAGTCTTGCGGTAAATCAGATCGAAATATTCGTCGAGCGTGATAGCCTTCCCCAGCTTTTCCATCTGCAGCAGTTCGCCCTCAACCATCTGCTGAGTCAATTCGATCAGAGTGTCGAGAATGCGGAAGTTACGTTCCTGAACTGCTACCTTGAAGGCCTGCATGTATAGCCAGTCGCCGGCCAGCACGCATTTGGAGTTTCCCCATTGAGTGTTGGCCGCGGGCCGCCCACGGCGGGTTTTAGCCTCGTCGATAATATCGTCATGCACCAGCGTTGCGGTATGAATGATCTCGACCACAGCTCCCAGTCGAATTACGCCGCGACCCCGATAATCGAAAAGTTTGGAAGAGAGAAAGAGCAGTGCCGGCCGGATCCGCTTTCCGCCTCCGGCTCGCAAATACTCACCAATCTCAGTAATGGCTTTGACGTCGGAGACGGTATCTTGACCGAATTCACCCTCAAGCGCTGCTAGATCATCGTGCAGCAGATCGAAGATTTCTTTCCCGTCAATGATGGCTGGCGAGCTCACAGATAAATCGTCCTTAATTTGTTCTGTAGTTGGTAAATTGCAAGTCGATCCCGAAATCGTGTCCTCGCAGCATGGCAATCACTTCCTGCAGTGTATCGCGGTCTTTGCTGCTGATCCGCACCAGGTCTCCCTGGATCGAGGCCTGTGCTTTTTTCTTGGAGTCCTTTACCAGTTTCACAATCTCGCGTGCTTTTTCGATGGCGATGCCTTGCTGCATCGTCACTTTGCGTTTGGCGGTTCCGCCGGCGGCAGGCTCGATTGCGCCGTAGGTCAATCCCTTCAGCGACACGCCGCGCTTCACCAGTTTCTGTTGCAAAATATCATTGACCGCCTTCAGTTTGTACTCATCTGCGGAGTGCAGCACAATCGCGTCTTTTTCCAGCTCAATATCGGATTTTGAGTCTTTCAGGTCGAAGCGGGTGTGAATTTCTTTCAACGCCTGCTGAATGGCGTTCGAGACCTCCTGCAGGTCGATTTTGCTTACGATGTCGAAGGTATTGTCAGGCATCGAATTTCAATTCTTTCTGAAATGATGGAATCTAACTTTTGAGGTTACCAGAAGAACGGCTGCCAGAACGTTCAAAGTAAGGGAATTTTGCTTTCAGCCATTTCAGTCAATTTGAAAAAATTGTAGAAGTTCTGCGAGGTGCGAACACCAACCTCTTCCGCGCTCATGCCCCGCAATTCCGCCAGTTTTCGCGCTGTATCTCTTACAAATGCAGGTTCGTTTCGCCTGCCGCGATTCGGAACGGGGGCTAGAAAGGGCGAATCAGTTTCAACCAGCAGGCGCTCTACAGGGACCTCCATGGCTGCATCACGAATTTGTTGTGCTTTAGGAAAAGTTATGTTGCCGGCAAATGAAATCATGAACCCCATATCCAGCGCGGTCTTCGCCTGCGGCCAGGTTCCCGTAAAGCAGTGCAGAATCCCTCCCAATCCTTTGGGCGCCCAATGCTCCCGCAATAAGCTGAGGCAATCCTGCCACGCGTCATCGCTGCCGTCCGACGGACGGCAATGAATCACGAGGGGCAGCTTCACAGATGCAGCCAATTCCGTTTGACGCATGAAAACATTTTTCTGCACATCGTACGGGGAATGGTCATAGAAATAATCCAACCCGATCTCACCCCAAGCGATGACCTTGGGATGCCGCGCTAAGCGCTCCATCTTTTCGTATGCGGTGTCATTGGCCAGCCTGGCTTCGTGGGGATGAATTCCCAGTGTCGCGTAAATGAAGTCGTATTTCTCGGCGAGTCGAATGCCGCAATCGACCTGATCAGGTCCGTCGCCATTGCCGATGGCGACTATGGTACGAACACCGGCCTCCCGCGCTCGCGCAATTACCTGCTCGCGATCCGAATCGAACTGCTCCCCATCAAGATGCGCATGAGAGTCTACGAACATAGGTATCGCCCGGCTTTACTTCAACCTCGCGCCTACGGGGACATCCTCTAAAAACCCAGCCAGCACAGGCTTTCCCCCATCGAGGGAAGCGGCGACGATCATCCCGTTCGATTCCATCCCGCGGAGTTTACGGGGTGCGAGGTTGGCCACGATAACAACTTTTCGACCGACCAGAGTCTCGGGCGCATAGGCCTCGGCAATTCCGGCGAGCACCTGACGAACCTCGGTTCCAATGTCGATCTCCAGCCGCAGCAACTTATCCGCTTTCGGCACCCTCTCAGCGACTTTCACCAGGCCAACGCGCAGCTCAACTTTGGTGAAGTCATCGATCGAGATTTTGTCATTGGCGGTCGGGACGGCTGCCGCCACTGCCTGAGTCGCTGGCGCCGAAGTGTTCTGCAGCGGTGCTGCCGCTGCTTCCGCCGCCGGCGTTTCTCTTTGCTCTTCTTCCATCTTCTGCATCCTTTCGATTGCGCTCTTGTCGGCGCGGGGAAAAACAGGCTGCACGTCCCCAAGTTTCGTACCCAGCCGCAACTGCCCCCAGGTAAGTTCGCTCAACGCGAGCTTCTTGATGTCTCCCAACCCCATCTGCATCCAAATCTTCGCTGTCGCTTCCGGTATGACGGGATGTGCCAGCGCCGTGGCTATGCGCAATGCTTCCGCGGCGGTGTAAAGCACTGTTGCCAAACGCGAACGGCTGTCTTCATCTTGTTTCTCGCCGAGAGCCCAGGGTTCGTTCTCGACGATGTACTTATCCACCGCAGCTACCAGCGCCCAAGCCGCTTCGAGCGCCCGCGAAAACTGGAACTGATCAAAGAGCGTTCCGAAGTCCCGGATCGTTTTGCGCGCCAGCTCGGCGATCGCGTCATCGGAAGCCTTCTTCGCTGCGGCATGCGACGGGTAGGGAACCTCACCCTTGAAATAGCGATTGATCATCGTCAGGGTGCGGCTGGCGAGATTACCCAGGCCGTTCGCCAAGTCGGAGTTGTAGCGCTGCACCAGTGCGTCGAAGGAAAACGATCCGTCCTGCCCAAACACAACTTCGCGAAGCAGAAAATACCGCAACGCGTCGGCACCCAGCACATCGAGAATGGTTTCCGTGCGCACGATGTTGCCGCGGGACTTCGACATCTTGCTCTCTTCAAACAGCAGCCATCCATGAGCCACGATCGCCTTGGGAACTGGCAGCCCAGCGGCCATCAGAAATGCAGGCCAGTACACGCAATGGAAGCGGACAATCTCTTTGCCGATCATTTGCACGTCGGCGGGCCAGAACTTCTTGAATGCCTCTTGCGCCCCAGCGTGCGCCGATCCGTAGCCAATTGCTGTGATGTAGTTCGCCAAAGCGTCCAGCCAGACGTAGATCACGTGCTTAGGATCGTCGGGCACGGGAATGCCCCAGGAGAACGTCGACCGGCTGATCGATAAATCGCGCAGGCCCGAACGCACAAACGAAATCACTTCGTTGCGCCGCGTCTCCGGGCGAATAAACTCTGGATTCGCATACAATGCCAGCAGTTTGTCCTGAAAGGCGGAGAGCTTGAAGAAATAATTTTCCTCGTGCACGGTCTCGGTAATTCGTCCGCAAGTAGGGCAGGGATCACCCGGCTTGGCGCCGTCAACATAAAGCTCGTCGGAGACGCAGTACTGGCCGGTATAGGTTCCCTTGTAAATAAAACCGTTATCGCGAATCTTGCGGAACAATTCCTGCACGCGTTTCTTGTGCCGGTCCTCGGTGGTGCGGATGAAGTCGTCATTCGATATACCCATCCGCTTCCACAACTGGCGAAACTCCGAAGAGATCTCATCGGCGTATTGCTGGGGAGTTTTTCCGGCAGCTTCGGCGGCGCGCTCGATTTTCTGGCCGTGCTCATCGGTTCCGGTGAGGAAAAATGTTTCAGCGCCCAAAAGTCTTTGACGGCGCGCGATGGTGTCGCAGGTGATCGTCGTATAAGCGTGCCCGATGTGGGGGCGCGCGTTCACATAGTAAATCGGGGTCGTGATGTAAAACTTTCGGCTCATGCTGTTGTCATTTCAACATTTCTTGCGAGCGAAAACGTAGGCCCGCCGACTCTGATATTCCACTTCCGGCCCGTAAGGCCCGCGCTCGATGATCTCCTCGATTTCAAAATCCGCAGCAAGCAGGTATTTCGTTACATCTTCAGTACGGAAAAAAAATAAAAATCCAAACATACTGCGCAGCCCCATAGATCTTCCACATGCTCGACTTCTTTGCCGATATGGAAACTCAAGAGCAGAAGACCTTGGGGCCGCAGGACCCGCCACATCTCGCGCAATGCCTGCGTCACGTCGGCGGGCTCAAGATTCACAATGGCATAGAACGCCGCGATTCCGGCCCAAGAGTCGTCCCGCACATCAAGCGATCTCATATCCCCTTGACTGAATTCAATGCCAGGATTGAGCTCTCGAGCTTGCGCGATCATGCCCGTCGAAAGATCCACTACGCACACTGCGACTCCACGCTCGTGCAAGTATCGAGCCACTTGGCCGGGACCACAGCCCAGGTCGCAGACAACTCCCAGGCTGCGAACGCTGTTTACAAACCGATCGAGCAGTTGCCGGTCGAGTGGCTTGTGTCGTAACTCGTCATAAAGGTGCCGCGCGTATTCGTTAGCCACGCGATCGTAACTCGCCTGAACTTCGCTGCTCTTTTGCTCAATCATGGCTTATGAGGTTGTGCGAGTTGTCGATCACGGCCCGCGTTCGAATAGGCTCGCGCGGCTTCCTGCATTACAGTCTTCAGCGGCACATGATGTTCGGTCGCGATTCGCCGGCAGTCTTCGTATTCCGGGGCGTAATTTGTGACCGTTCCATTCATGCTGGCGATTTTGATTCGGACGGCGCCCCATTGCGTTTCTACGTTCTCCCAGCGCCGCGCCAACGTCCGCCGGCTTTCTTCGCGCCGGCGCACACCCAGCGTGGTCGTTTCGACAAATATGAGTCGTGTGAGCTTGCTCGCGTCGTCAGGCTTACACAGAACAGTCAGCAGCGTGCCCGGACGATTTTTCTTCATCTGTACCGGTACGCCGAATGCGTCAAGCGCGCCTTCATCGAACAAGCGGTCCATTACATAGCCAAACACCTGCGGATTCAGATCATCGATATTTGCTTCCAGCACCGTGATCATGTCCGAGGCAGTGTTCGCGGCGAGAGCATCGGAGACGCTCTCGCCAATAGTTAGCCTGAGCACGTTTGGATGGCCGGGAAAATCTCGCGAACCTGCTCCGTATCCTGACCTGTCGATCTTCATTTCAGGAAACGTGCCGAAGCGCGAAGCCAGCGTTTGAATAATCGCTGCGCCCGTAGGCGTGACCAACTCCGCCTGAATTCCCGAGGAGTAAACAGGTGCGTTCGCCAGTAACTCCATGGTAGCCGGTGCAGGCACGGGAAAGGTACCATGCGCACATTTCACCATACCGCCGCCTACATTCAGCGGGGAACAGACGATCTCATCAACCCCCAGTGCCTCAGCGCCAACGGCGGCACATACAATATCGACCATCGCATCCACGGCACCCACCTCGTGGAAGTGCACGCTCTCGATGGATGTATTGTGGATATTCGCTTCAGCCCGCCCCAGCGCCTCAAAAATGGAGATAGCAGTTTTCTTTGCATTCTCGGAGATTGCCGCTGCGGAAATGATCTGTCGTATCTCCGTCAGTCCGCGTCCATGAGAATGCTCGTGTTCGCGTTCGTGTAGCGCGGGCGCTGCCGCCCGCGAAATCTCGCCAGCATGCGAATGTGAATGCTCATGTTCATGTTGAGAATCGTGAGCGTGCTCATGACCATGTTGGCGGCGTCTCTGTTCCCAATATTCCTCTCGTGGCAAATCCTTCTCGCCATCGACCCACACATCGACCTTTGCCGCCGTAATGCCGCTACGGACCACGCGTGAAATTTCCAGGCGTGCCCCCACGTTCAACGCCGCAACGGTAGTCTCCAGTGTCTGCGGCGCAACTCCGGCGTCGACGAGCGCGCCCAGAAACATGTCGCCGCTCATTCCGGAAAAACACTCTAGGTAGGCAATGCGCATGGAATTCAGCCAATCACAGCTAATTTTTCATCATAGGGAACGCTTCATATTGCGTCAAACCGGTTGCGTCGAGCCAGTCTGCGACAAAACAGCGGCGCACGCTCCTGCTAGAATCGGTATCTTCTCAATAATCTCAGAGGAAAGCCTTGTATCGTCATCTTGAACAGCATCTAGCGCAGCGTTTGCGTGAGTTTCTTCTGCAACGTTATCCCGGAACAAACCTGCCAAATATAACTATCGAACCACCCCCGAGGGTGGAACTCGGCGACTTCGCTATTCCAATTTTTCCTTTCGCCAAGCCGCTTCGCACCGCGCCGGTGAAGGTTGCCGAAGCGATCCGCAATGAGATTGGCCCGATTGAGGGCATCGCCGAGATGCAGGTCGCGCCTCCGGGCTACCTGAATGTGAAAATCGACCGCGGATTGATGGCTACCGCTTTGGCCTCCGACAAGAAGCCGCCCGAACGGGTGGCAGAAGGGAAAATTCTGGTGGAACACACCAGCATTAATCCCAACAAGGCGGCGCACATAGGCCATCTTCGCAATGCCATTCTCGGCGATACTTTTGTTCGCCTGTTGCGACACGCGGGCAGGGCAGTCGATGTCCAGAACTATATCGATAACACCGGCGTTCAGGTCGCCGATGTGGTCGTGGGCTTTCTGCATATCGAGAAAAAAACTCGCGCTGAAATCGAAGCTCTCACTCGACAGCCGCGCTTCGATTACTACTGCTGGGATCTCTACGCCCATGTCTCGCAGTGGTATACGGAGGACAAACAAAATCTTCAGGTCCGGGCACAGACTTTACATGCCATCGAAGACGCGACCAGCGAGATCGCTGCGATTGCAGAACTCATTTCGACGGCGGTCCTTCGTCGCCATCTAGAAACCATGGATCGGCTCGATATTGAGTATGACTTCCTCCCTCGCGAGAGCGAAATCCTGCACTTGCATTTCTGGGATGCCGCTTTTACGAAGCTGAAAGAATCAGGCGTACTTGTCTACGAAACCGAAGGTAAGAATAAAGGTTGCTGGGTGATGCGCCGCGCGGGAACAACCTTAGACACAGAGAACGCAGGGGACACACAGGAATCTGGGAAGATTGCCGAGGAAGACCAGAAAGTAATCGTCCGCTCCAACGGTACGGTCGGCTACGTCGGCAAAGACATCGCATATCACATGTGGAAGTTCGGCTTGCTCGGCCGTGATTTCGGTTATCGCAAGTTCTATCGCTATCCCAATCACCATGATTGCTGGATTTCCGCGGTGCAGGGAGAAAAGGATCATCCTCACTTTGGCGACGTTGCGGAAATCTATAATGTCATCGACGCCCGCCAATCTGAGGCGCAAAACACTGTCATCGAAGCCTTGCGCGGTCTTGGCCACAACGAAGCCGCCGACCACTATACGCATTTTTCTTACGAGATGGTCGCGCTTACTCCGCGCTGCGCCGCCGAACTTGGCTACCAACTGAGCGAAGAAGACAAGACCCGCTCCTACATTGAGGTTTCAGGGCGCAAAGGTTTCGGCGTGAAGGCCGACGATTTGCTCGATCAACTGATTGCCTCGGCAAGAGGCGAAGTCGATTCGCGCCATCCCCGGCTCACCGATGCCGAGCGTGGTTCCATCGCTACACAAATCGCGATCGGCGCCCTGCGCTACTTCATGCTGAAGTTCACCAAGCAATCAGTAATCGCCTTCGACTTCAAAGAAGCCCTCAGCTTCGAAGGTGAAACTGGACCCTACGCGCAATACGCGGTGGTCCGCGCCACCAGCATCTTCAAAAAGGCTGAAATCGATCCTGATAGTTTTTCTGGAGACATCGCTCGCAACATCTCTGCGGCAGACCTTACCAAATTTCTGACGGGTACCAACGGCGATGAGTTTTGGGAACTGTGGCAAGCCGCTGCGAAAACGTCCTACATAGTGGACCAGGCCATATCGACCACTGAACCCGCGTACCTCGCCAAGCACGCCTTCCAACTGGCCCAGTTGTTCAACACGTTCTACCACCGCCATCCCATCCTGAGCGAGAGCGATGAAAAGCGAAGAGAATTTTTGCTGGCAACTGTCGTCGTAGTGCGCCGCGAACTGATTCGGATTCTGGCAGTCATGGGCATTACCGTGCCGCCCGTAATGTAATCGAAATGTCAGCAACCATAAATCCGCCTGCTCTTCGCCGCCCGTGGCTTCGCATCATTGTGCGAAGCTTAATCGTTTTCACGGTCCTGCTCGCTCTGGCTGGATTCGTTTACGAGAATGTTTCGGAGGCGCGTGATCGCCGTTTCAATCCGATGCCCGGGCGACTGGTTGATGTCGGCGGCTACAGGATGCACCTTGACTGCACAGGGAAGGGAAGCCCGGTCGTCATCCTCGACTCTGGTTTGGGCGACAGCTACATTTCCTGGCACAAGGTGCAACCTGAGATTGCGAAGTTCACTCGCGTCTGTTCCTACGATCGCGCCGGCCTCGGCTACAGCGATTCCAGTCCGAATCCGCGCACGAGCAAAGTTATCGCGGAAGAATTGTACGCACTTTTGCACGATGCAGGCGTGTCAGGTCCGTTCGTTCTCGTCGGCCACTCGATGGGAGGATACGACGTCCGTCTTTTCGCCAGTTCGCATCGCAATGATGTTGCTGGCATGGTGCTGGTCGACGCGTCTCATCCTGAACAGCAGAAGCGTTTTCCGCCCGCCGTAAACGATCTGGACGCGAGTTGGATTCGCGAAGAAGAATTTCTGGAATTCGCGATGCCCTTCGGAATCCCGCGCCTGCTGGGCTTTTGCGGGCATGATGTCGAAGTTCGCGCTGCGGAATGCAACTTTCACACCAGTCGCACTGGAGTCGCGGAATTGAAAGCTTTTCGCGAGAGTGCCGCCCAGGCAGCCACCACCGGCTCGCTCGGCGATATGCCTCTGGCCGTTCTTTCGCACGATCCCGAAACGCCCCAGCCTGATCTCCCCGAAGATTTGGTCAAGCCTACGAATGACGCCTGGCAAGAAATGCAAAACGAACTGGCTCGCCTTTCCGCCCGTGGCGCGCAAGTGGTTGCGAAAAATAGTGGACACTACATCCAACTCGACCGGCCGGACGTGGCGATTGCCGGCGTGCGCAGCGTGGTGGACCAGGTCCGGCAAAACGTTAGGCCCTGAAGGTTTGCGTCAGGTCGCCGGACAGGTTAATTTCAGTCGGCCGCCGACTGGGGCCATTTCCTGAGTGCAATTGGTATGGCACACTAGACTCACGCCCATTTACTTTCCCCAGAGGTGACGCTGATGTGCAGAAATATCAAGACTCTCTTTAATTTTGATCCGCCGGTCAATGACGAAGAGATTCGCGCGGCTTCGCTGCAGTTTGTGAGGAAGATCACCGGCTTTAACAAGCCCTCAAAGGCCAACGAAAGCGCGTTTCTGGCCGCTGTGGATGAAGTGGCTGCCATCTCGGGTCGTCTTCTTCATTCGCTTGAAACCATTGCTCCGCCGAAGAATCGCGAAGAAGAGGCGGCAAAGGCGAGGGCTCGCGCGGCTGAGAGATTCAGCGCGTAACTTTCCTCCAACGAACAGGGCTTCTACGACAGAAACGCCTCACGAAACGGCGTGCTCCTTCATCGCCGCTCGGCGTCATACTTCTTGATTTTTGACAGTGGTCAGCACGGCTGGATCAGGCGCGTAGGGGCTCCCGGCACGATAGCGTTTCTCAAACTCCTCGCGCGTGCAGACACTCTTGATATCGACGATGCGGTCGAGCGCCAGAATGCCGTCAAGATGGTCGATTTCATGTTGCAGAAGCTCAGCAAGATTGCTATCGTCGCCAGCGCTAATGTGATGATGCTGCCCTGCGAGATCCTGATAACGAACGGAGGTTTCGCGGTACCGTTTTACTTGCATGAAGATGGTCAAGAAGCTCAGGCACGCGTCCCACACTACAATTTGTTCTGCGCCGTGTCCGGTAATTTCCGGATTCACCAGCGGCCAAGGTTGGCTTCTGGGTAATTTTAAAAAGATTACCCGGTGTGGTACGCCCAACTGCGGTGCGGCGATCCCGCGTCCGTAGCCGGTAGTCGAGCGCCAATGCGCAAGGGTGTCGGAGAGATCGCTTACGAGTGCAGCTACTTCAGGAGCGGAGGGATCCTCTACCTGATGCGCAACTTCTCGAAGTCGCGGATCGCCAAGCTGGAGGATGGGCCGGACCGGCATAGTTTCAGACCAATAGGCTGTGCTTCCACTTAGGCCCCGGATTTAGCTTTTCCTACCTGCGATCATCAAGCCGGCACCTACCACCAATAAGACGACGCTCACGGCTGGAGGAACTTTTTCATCCTCGTGGGTTGTGACACCGATCTTTGCATCGCCGAAACTCACCCCATGGTGTTCGGAATGCGGCACGGGAACGAAGAAGGAAAAGATCCCCAGAACCAACACGACTACTCCAACTCCGAGCAACATCTTCATAGAGTCCTCTCCCCGCAATAACTACTGAGGTAGGAATGCACGCCGGATCTGTCTGGCCTTTGTGAATCCGTGGAGATCCGCGTAATCCGTGCCCAGTTTTCTAATTCGCAAAACTCTTTACGAATTCGACCAGACTGCGCAGCGCGATACCCGATGGGCCTTTGGCAATCCACGGCTTCTGCTCTTCCATCCAGGCCGTGCCCGCGATGTCCAGATGAATCCATGGAGTGTCTTCGGCAAACTCTTTGAGGAACATGGCCGCGTTGATCGCACCACCCCAACGGCCGCCGGAGTTCACAATGTCGGCAATCGTGGACTTGATATTGTCCTTATATTCCTCGTCGAGCGGAAGCCGCCACATTTTTTCGCCAGCCTCAGCATTGGCTTTGTGAAAGCGCTCGTACATGGCATCGTCGTTTGCAAAAACTCCAGCGTTCGCATAGCCGAGAGCGACCACAACTGCACCGGTTAAAGTGGCCGCATCCACCAGGTGTGTGCAGCCGAGTTGACGCGCATAAAAAAGGCCATCCGCGAGAACCAGGCGGCCTTCGGCGTCGGTATTGATAATCTCAATGGACTTACCCGACATGGCAATCTGCACGTCGCCGGGCTTTTGCGCATGGCCGGAAGGCATATTTTCCGTGGCGCAAACGATGCCGATCACCTTCACCTTCGGCTTCAGCAGGGCGATGGCGCGCATCGCGCCGATCATAGTCGCGCCGCCGGCCATGTCGTACTTCATCTTCTCCATGCCATCGGCGGGCTTGATAGAAATGCCTCCGGTATCGAATGTGATCCCTTTACCGACCAGCCCTAAGACCGGTTTTTCGGGAGCGCCCGCAGGTTCGTATTTCATGACGATCAGCGCGGGCGGTTCGTCAGAGCCTTGGGCGACGCTCCAGAACGCACCCATCTTCATCTCCTTAATCTTGTCGGAGCCGTATACTTCACATTTCAAACCGACTTCCTGACACATCTTTTTGGCGCGATCCGCCAGGATCGTGGGAGTCATTCGGTTCGATGGCTCATTCACCAGGTCGCGCGTGAAGTTCTGCGAATCGCCGATCACCTGCGCTTCGTTTGCCGCTCTTTCCAATGCCGCCTTGTCGCCGCTAGTGAGGATCGTCAGCGTATCGATCTTCTGATCTTTGCGGTCGCTGCGGTAATAATCGGGATCGAAATTGCCTACCAGTGCTCCCTCGACAATCGCTCTCACCGCTTCGTCGGCGGGAATGTTTGGTGGAGCAACCAATGCGAAGCTGCGAATTCCGCGAGCCTTGAGCGTGCGAACCGCCGTTCCCGCCAGGCGGCGAAGCTCATAGTTAGTGAATTTCTTTGCTCTGCCGCCGCTGATTATCAGCAAGCGCTTAGCCTTTAATCCAGAAGGCTTGTGCAGCAGGTTAGTCTCGAACGGAAGGCCGTTGACTTCGCCGCTTGAAAATAACTCGGCGGTGACGGCTTGCAGGGCGGAGTCGCCGGCTGCCAGCTTGATCTGCGGCTTACTGTCTTTTTCCGATTGAGCAGGATCGGCGTGGTTGAGGGCAATTGCGACCAGAGATTCGGTTTCGAGGTCGGCGGGTGGAGAGAGTGAGATAGTAGTTTTCATGTGTCGTTGTTATTCCAGTATCGTCGGCGGGCAGGGAATTGCGCAAGCCTCCGAGAGATGGAAAGCCTTAGACCTCCAGGCAGTCAGCGGACCGCCGTGCAATCTCCAGTGTGGTGATCGGAGATTTGGAAACGCAGGAATTCATAGACGGCGTCCGCAGCCTCGGTGTTATCAGCCGTAATCACGATTCGCGCCCCCCGCGGAATATCCTCCAGTTTCCAGTGCAGGTCGCTCTTCATGCGGCTCATGGCTTCCGGGCCGGGAACATTTTGGCCGTGGACGAGCATGGGCGCGTTGAAGTTGCCCTCGGCAAACATACGCGCAATATGCTGAAAATGGCTGCGAATCTGATCGAGCGTCGCGGCGTCTTTCACAGTATTGGCGCGCACTTCAATCAGACCTCCATCCGCCGTGAGAACGAAGTGATGAGTGGTGTTCTCATGGGAGAACCCCATGACATGATCCCCGTTCTGGTTCAGTGGGGCCTGGTGGTTGGGAGATTCTTAACCCGCGATTTGCGGACCCTGAGCGAAAGCAGCCGCGGAAGCAACTAACAAAAGCAAAGTGGCACGATACATGATGACCCCCCCTTTATCAGTTTCGACGAACCAGCGCCCAAGTTGTAAGCAAGTCGCCTCATATCGTCGAATATGACGGGATTCGTTCCTCTGCGATATGATTCTCTCCCATAACCAGAACAGAGGTTTGCGTAAATGAAGATGCGATGGATCATTGTGTTCCTTCCGGTGGTTACGGTGGTAGCGATTTCGCTGGCGGTAAAGGAATACGCCGCCAGAGCCTCTGCGCCCCAAACTGCCCCCGATGTTTCGGCGCCGCTCGCCGCCGGCGTTACTCCGCTCTCGAATGGCGCCGCGATCCCAGACACGACGTTGGCGATCAACTCTTCCACGCCAATGTCGCAACGCATCGTTCACTATGAAATCGATGCACACTACGACGCGACGAAACATACTGTCGACGCGAGTGAAACGCTGACATATCACAATCTGACCGGGCAGGCGCTCGATCATTTTCCATTCCATCTTTATCAAAATGCATTTCAGCCGAAAGCCACATGGGTCCGCGAAGCCAAGGTCATGGGTAGCCGCGATACCGCTTACGAGAAGTGGGAAGACAAGGAATACGGATCTGAAGACATTAAAACCTTCGAAGTTGTTGGGCAAGGCGATCTGACCTCGCGGTTGCAATACATTCAGCCGGATGATGGCAACAGAGACGATAAGACGGTAGTCGATGTGAAGCTGCTCAAGGCGATCGCTCCAGGCGAGTACGTTCAGTTCAAGATTGCTTTTCGGACTGTCTTTCCCGAGACGGAAGCGCGCTCTGGATGGAAGCGCGATTTTGTTCTGGGTGGACAATGGTTCCCGAAAGTCGGTGTGTTTTGGCATGGTGCCTGGAACTGTCACCAGTACCATGCCATGACCGAGTTTTTCGCCGACTTCGGCGTGTATGACGTCAAGCTGACCGTGCCGCAATTTGAGGTGATGGGGGCCAGCGGGATAAAAGTCAGCGAAGTGAGCAATTCCGACAGCACGAAAACCCTGACCTATCACGGAGATGACATTCACGACTTCGCGTGGACCGCGAGTCCGCGCTACAAAGTGAAAGAAGATGGCGTTTACCAGGGGCAGATGGGTCCGGTGCAGATGCGCATCCTGATGCAGCCCGCGCACTGGAGCCAAGTGGAACGTCACGAAAAAATCCTACGCGAGTCGCTGGAACGCTTTGAAAGCTGGTACGGGCCCTACCCCTACAAAACAATTACGCTGGTTGATCCAGAACCAGATTCGGCCGCGGGTGGCATGGAATATCCAACGTTTATCACCGGCGATTCGAGTTGGTTCATGCCGGAAGGAGTGCGTCTGCCCGAACTCGTAGTGGAACATGAGTTCGGTCACCAGTATTGGTACGGAATGGTCGCGACGAACGAATTCGAAGATGCATGGCTGGACGAGGGCATCAACAGCTACTCAGAGGTGAAGGTGCTGGATTCAATTCTCGGGCGCAATACCTCCATGCTGAACATCGCCGGCATTAACTTGGGTGAGCGGGAAGGGCAGCGGCTGAGTTACATCAGCGCGGCCGACCTCGATCCGATCGCGGAAAAGGCTTACGACTATTACAGCGGCAATTCCTATGGCGGCATCACCTACGGCAAAACCGCCAGCGTGCTCTTGACGCTCGAAGGCATCATCGGCGAAGACACAATGGCGAAGGCGATGCACGTCTACTTCATGAAGTATCGTTTCACCCATCCTGACAAAGAGGATTTCCTGAAGACGATTGAAGAGGTCTCAGGAAAAAACCTGCGCTGGTATTTTAACCAGGCGATCTATGGTACTCAGGTGATGGATTACAAGGTGCTTAGGATCGAGTCGTTCCCGGTCAACTGGTATGAAGAAAAAAAGGGAAGCGCTCATAAGAACGACAAGAACACTATTTATCGCTCCTATGTCTGGTTGCAGCGCAAGGAAGATTTTGTGATGCCGGCGGAAGTTGAAATCAAATTCGACAACGGCGAAGCGGTTCGCGAACACTGGGATGGAGTCAGCCGCTGGACCAAGTTCACTTACGAGAAACGGGGGAAGGTGGTCTCGGCGGAACTCGATCCGGACCATAAAATTCAGATTGACCGCAACGACTTCAACAACAGTTATACTGACGAGCCCAATCCGAAACCGGCGCGCAAAATAGAGAATTACTGGATGTTTTTGTCCCAGATGGTGGCGCAAGCGCTGGCATGGTGGGCAGTTTAAAGGATAGCGTCTGTAGATTCGACAGATGGAATGGCGGGGCGCAACGATTGAGGTAGAAAGCATGGCGGAGAAGCAAGGTTTGCTGAGTAATGGCTGGAGCAGGATGGCGCACAACAAGCGCTACATCTTTTGGTTCTATGTTCTGAATGTGACGCTGGCGTGGCTCGGCGCCGGAGCATTTAACGACGCGGTGCACTCTATTTTCGATCACAGCATGCGCGCGGATTACCTTCTGCACGGGTTTCGCATGGCTGCGCTGATCGAAATGTTTGCGCGGTCGGAGTTCGGTAACATTATGGCTTCGGTCGCTCCTGCCGTCCATTTTGCGTTCCTCTTCCTGCTCTTGACTGCATTGTTTGTGCCGGGAGTGCTGCAGGGCTACGCTGCCACCTATCGGCTTTCGCGAGAAGAATTTTTCCGCGCTTGCGGGCGGAATTTGTGGCGGTTTATCCGTTTGTTAATCGTTGCAGGCATCATAATGGGCGCGGTGGCGGGTGCGTTGTTTGGGTTGCGGGGCGTATTGGCGAAAAAAGCCGCTGAAAGCACGAATGAATTACTGTTGCCC
>DATNMU010000138.1:0-10091 GCA_035602195.1 Candidatus Acidiferrum sp. | reverse complement strand
CAACACGCTGATCCTCTCCGACCTGCACCTGGGTGCAGAGACAAGCCGCGCGCACGAAGCGACGCGCGTTTTGAAAGAAAATCGTTTTCAGCGTCTGATCTTGCTGGGCGATATCTTCGCTGATCTAAACTTTGCCCGCCTCACTAAGGAACACTGGAAGTTTCTCGGCTACATTCGCAAGCTTTCGAATCCAAAACGCCAGATCGAAATCGTCTGGGTCGAAGGGAATCACGACCACGGGCTTACCGACGTCATGTCTCATCTGGTGGGCGTGCGAGTTTATCAGCAATACGAGTGGCAGTACGGCGGCCTGCGGCACGTTGCGATTCACGGCCACCAATTCGACGGCTTCCAGGTCAGCAATTTGCGCCTGAGCAAGCTCGGTACCTCTCTCTATCTCAAGTTGCAGAAATTAGATTTTAAAAGCAAGCCAATCGTGCGCCTCATCGACCGGATGAACACGCGTTGGCTTCGCATGTCCTCCAAAGTTTCTGTGGGAGCACTGCATCACGCGCGCCAGCACCAGGCTGACCGGATTTTTTGCGGTCATACCCATGAAGCCATTCACGTCGAAAAGGATGGAGTTCAGTATTACAACGCGGGCGGCTGGGTCGATTCCCGCCTTACTTATCTGACGGTTGACGAACAGGGGGTTCAAATCCATGAATTTGACCAGCATGAACACCACGCACGAATTAACGATCGTGATTCCAGCCAAGAACGAGGCCACGCTGATTCCTCGTTTGCTGACTTCGCTGACGATGCAGGACTATTCGAAGATGTCGAGTACGAAAGTGTTGGTGGCTGATGCCAACTCGACCGACGGCACCCCAGAGATTGTGCTGAGCTTTCGCGATCGTCTGAACGTAAGCGTAGTCCGCGGCGGAATGCCCTCCGTAGGCCGCAACCTGGGAGCGGCACGGGCCGAGAGCGACTACGTTATTTTTCTCGACGCCGATATTGAACTGGCTCACCCTTCAGTAATTCGCCGCGCCGTGGAACTGGCGCAGCGCAAGCAACTTCATTGCGTCACCACCAACATCCTGTGCCGCGACGGCAACTGGATCGATAAATTATTTTATGCCGGCAACGATTTGTTTCAATACCTGTCTTGCCTGCACCACCCCTTTGCCACCGGAATGTTCATGTTGTTCGATTTGAAAAAGTTCCGGGAACTCCACGGATTTCATGAGCGAGTTCTCTTTGCCGAGGACTATCTCCTCAGCCAGCAGGTGGAGCGCAAGCGCTTCGGCATCGTTCGCGGCGGCGTCTACACCACCAACCGCCGTTTCCAGAAGATGGGCCACCTGCGCGTGGGCTGGCTCTTTCTAAAGACCGCGATGAACTATTGGAACGAAAACTATTTTCTGCGCGACCACAAATACTGGCAGACCTAGACACAGGTTTGTCCCGCTAGCAAAATTGCTGCGAGCTTTCTTCGTGGCCAGAAAGAGCAGGACCCTGCCAACCATCTGGATCCTGCTCTTTGCATTCCCCTCACAGCTCGCATTACGGCCGTTCAAAACCGAAGCACAATTCCAGTCGACAACCGAACGTTGTTCTGTGTCGCTCCAAAGAAACGCGTCTGTACGTAGTCCCCCTGGAAACGCCACGCTACGGGACGGATTATTTTGTAATCGAGGCCACCGCCCAATGCGGTGGCGAACGACGTATCGGAGCCCCCGCCGTTGTTGACACTTACGTGGGCGCCACCGAACAAGGCTTCGGCGAAAGGACGGATCTTTCCGACAGACACGGAAACTCTGGGGCCAAAAAGAAAATTGCGCTCGGTAAAGCCTGCGTGGATTGTGCCGCATCCAACGCCAAGCCCCGTACATGCGCCGACAAAATTCTGCGAGCCGTAATGGCTGTCGACATCAGCTACGATTCCCACCCAGGGGATAAGCTTGCCTTCCACGGATGCCTCCCACCCATTGGTGTTAGCGCGATCGATGGAAGAGACATCGGTGTTGTAGTAGGAGTATCCGAAGAAGACGTTCCCGCTGGTAGGAATTTGAGCGTTTGCTGCGCCTGCGCACATCATCAGGATAATGGCGGCGAGTCCGATTCTTTGCATGACGATTCTTAACCTCGCTTTCTGCGTGAACTGAAGAAGCGGCAGAGAATATTAGATGCCGCTGGAAGCGAATCCGGCACGGTTCACGAGCGCACCCGCGCATGCCGGTCTCCGCGAGACTCCGATATCTCTAACCCAGGAAGGGTCGAGAAGTTTTTGAATTTTGGAGGATCTGTTGAATTCGCAGTACTGCACCGCCGGTCAGAATCGCCACACGAGGCCGGTCGAGCCTCGAAAGTCATTTTGGTTCGCACTCAGCAGGTGGCTGTGCACGTAATCAAATTGCAGCCGCCAGGAAAAGTTCTTAAACGGAAGCTTGCGATCGGCGCCGGCGCCGAAGTCTTCGATCACCGGATGGAACGAGGCGCCTCCAGTCCTGGTCTCCTGAATTCCTGCCATGGCATCGGCAAATACGCGCCATCTTCCAAAGTTCTTCGAGACTCGCGGCCCAAGGACAAAGTTGTATTGATTTACGCCCGAACGGTAGATGCCGCTGGCATCGAGCACAATGCCAACATAAGCATAGCGGTGAAACGGCAACGCCTCCGCCGAAGCATCCCATCCTCGGAACGTAAGCCGGTTTACAACATCGACCGAGTCGGCATAAGCCACTCCGGCATAAACGTTCCCACTCGGAAGGAGTTGGGCTTTCGATGCGGTTGGAAACAACATCAAACTCAAGAATGCCAGAACTACGGCAACGGTTTTCAACACGAAAATGAATCCTCCCGGGCAATGAATGCCAGCAGCAAATTCTACCTGAATGCGCGAAGTTCGTTAGATGCAGTGTATCGGAGGGTCAGGATGCCCGTCCGGCAAATTTGTGCGAGTGCAGGACCGGGAACTTTCTACTAAAAATTACTTTCTTTTCATGATTCCGAAACCGATTTCCGAGCGTCTATCTATTACCATGCAAGCTGATCACGAGAACAAGCAAACATCTCGGCAGTGTCATCCATTAACTTCCTGCGCAACGCCACTCAAGGAGTTTACGTTGAAACTGAGTTTGGAAAGTCGAAATCGCGGCGATGTCTTGATCGTTCACTGCCAGGGCCGCATCGTCTATCGCGACGAGGCTGTGGCTCTTTCGCGTCTAGTGGGCGAAGGTCTTCACAACGGCGGCAAAGTAATTCTCGATCTCAGCGGTGTCACCTCAATCGATAGTGCTGGAATTGGCGAATTGGTTTTTCTGCACACTCGGGCTCGATCCCAGAAGGCGGATCTGAAAGTTGCAAGTCCCACCGGGCTGGTGAGCGAGTTGCTTGATCTCACCAACGTGAATTCGGTGCTTGAGATTCACCCCAATTTGAATGAGGCCATTGCTGCATTTGAGTTCGGCGAGCTTTGCGCCGACTGTTAATGCTCTCGGGTGAAAATGTCGCGCATTTCCCGCATGTAATGATCGGGTGCGGCTGGACTTTAACTTTCCCGTTGAAAACGATATCGTCCGGTTCGCTCCAGCGATACCGCTTCAGCGACTTTTAAAAATGCGCGGCCCGCGTGCGATAGTCCGGCCTCCTTGCGATAGATCAAACGTAGCTTGCGCTGCACACGCAGTTCGCGAACCGGAATCCGTACTAGTTCTCCGCGCCCCAATTCCGCCTCCACGCTGATCTCGGGCATAAATGCCACACCGTGTCCCATGGCGACAAACTGTTTGATCGCCTGTAGTGTGGGCAGTTCAAGCCCCATGTGCAACGGCGTTTTGTACTTCTGAAAAGTTTGCAGCACTTTTTCCCGATAGGGAGACGAAACAATGTGCGCCACGAACGATTCCGCCCCCAGTTGTCGAATGCTCACCTCGCGGGCCGTGGCCAACGGGTGCTTTGGCGGTACCACAAACACCAGTTCGTCCAGGTAGGTCACTACCGAATGCAGCCGTGGTTCCTCAGGCTTATAAGAGAGCACTCCCAACTCCGCACTATGCTGCAACACATCGTCCGGAATGCGGCTGCCCAGCGCCCGCTGCACCGTGATCTTGATCATGGGATGCAGTCGCCGGAACTCCGCCAAGACCGGCAGCAGATAAAGCGCGGTGAACTCATTAGCCGCAATTAAAAGCTTGCCCTTGTGCAGTTCGCGCAACTCGGTAAGCGATTCGCGGGCATCCTGGCGCAGATTCAGCAATCTTTCGGCATATTCATACAGCACTTGCCCCGCATCGGTCAGAATGCCTTCGCGCGACGAACGGTCGAAAAGGGCCTCTCCTAATTCCGTTTCAAGTTTGCGAATGGTTTGGCTGACTGCGGACTGTGTGCGGTAAAGTTTCTCGGCTGCCCGGGAAAAGCGATGCTCGCGCGCCACCGCCAGAAACACTTCGAGCTGCGAAAGTTCCATTTTCCCATTCCTTATGTAACTTTACGATCCATTAGCAAAGCTTATTATAGTACAGAGACTAATGATCAATGAAGAATTATAAGTTTTGCTTCAGGGCCATGCGCTCGTACGATATACGTGAAGGTTAGGTCCCACAAGTCGCAATCCATTTCTGAAGGAAGCCATGTCCACGGAGCAGGCGGTTCGCGTCATCGTTTTCGATACCACCTTGCGCGACGGGGAGCAGTCGCCCGGTTGCAGCATGAATCACCAGGAAAAGCTGCGCTTGGCGCATCAGTTGGACCGTCTCGGCGTTGATGTCATCGAGGCCGGATTCCCCATTGCCTCCGACGGTGATTTTGAAGCGGTAAGGGCTATTGCCAGCGTCATTCGCCGCCCCATCATCGTTGGACTTGCCCGTGCCTGCCGTCCTGATATCGAACGCGCCTGGGAGGCTTTGAAAACTGCTGCACGGCCTCGTATCCATGTTTTTCTCGCCACTTCAGATATTCATTTGAAGCACAAGCTGCGCATGACGCGTGAGGAGTGCCTGGCGCAATCGCGAGAGTCCGTAGCCTTCGCCAAGTCGCTCTGCGATGATGTCGAGTTTTCACCTGAAGATGCCACGCGGACTGATCCCGAATTTCTCTGCCAGGTTCTCGATGCGGTCATCGAAGCCGGAGCTACCACTCTGAATATTCCTGACACCGTCGGCTACACCGTGCCCGCCGAGTTCGGTGAACTGATCGCGACTATTCGCCGCCGCGTGAAGGGAATTGAGAACGTAACCATTTCCGCTCACTGCCACAACGACCTTGGCATGGCGGTGGCCAATACCATGGCGGCTGTCGCTGCCGGAGCACGTCAGGTCGAGTGCACTATCAACGGCATCGGCGAGCGCGCCGGCAACGCTTCGCTCGAAGAGATCGTCATGGCCATGCGAGTTCGTCATGACCGTTATCCCTATGAGACCGGAATCGCTGGGGAACACCTCTTTCCCGCCAGCCAGATGCTGAGCGAAATCACCGGCGTGCCCGTGCAGCCCAATAAAGCCATCACTGGACGCAACGCTTTCGCGCACGAAGCAGGCATCCATCAGGATGGCGTATTAAAAAATCCATTGACCTATGAAATCATGACCCCACAGTCGGTGGGCGTGCCCGATTCAAAGCTCGTTCTGGGCAAGCATTCCGGCCGTCATGCGCTGGCGATTCGCTGCGAACAGCTCGGCTACCAATTCGACCGCCGTGCGCTCGATGATATTTATCGTCGCTTCGTTCGGCTTGCCGACAAGATCAAACATGTCGAAGATCACCACCTGCTGGAGTTGATCCGCGATACTCATAAGCCTGCCAGCTCTGCGACTCCGCTGTTCGAGCCGCTCGCCACCGCGGTTGCCGCTGCTGCCAGCGCCTCCACTCAGGAATCACACCGGCCATTTCCGTTGGCAGTAGAAGCCGATACCTTTGGCCACCCCCTCCCTGTTCTTTCCGAGCCTGCTCACGAGCAGCAGCAGGAAGACTATCTCTGGGGCGTGTAACGGTTCGCGGCTACGAGGCTTTATGTGGGGACAGCCGCCCTCGGCTGTCCGCCGGGCGCAGCCCGGAGCCTTACGACAGCACTTTCCATTAAACTAATCCCGCATGCTCCTGAACCTCACCATTCTCCCCGGCGACGGCATCGGCCCAGAAGTCACTGAACAAGCGATCAATGTTCTGCAGGCTGTTGCCGACGCATTCGGCCATCAACTCCAACTCCAGCGTAAGAATATCGGCGGAGCAGCGCTGGCGGCCACGAACGACCCACTTCCTGCAGACACATTGCAGGCTTGCCTTTCTTCTGGCGCAGTTCTGCTCGGGGCTGTCGGAAGTCCAGCATACGACCACTATCCGAACCATCTTCGCCCCGAAGCCGGACTGCTTCGCCTGCGGCGCGAACTGGGAGCTTATGCGAATCTGCGGCCTGCAATTTGTTTCCCCGCTCTGGAAGATTGCTCGCCGTTGCGCACAGATCTGGTTCGCGGCACCGACATTTTGATTGTCCGCGAATTGCTGGGAGGGCTTTATTTCGGCGAGCCCCGGTCAATCGAAGGCGCCGCCGGCTCACGCGTCGCCACCAACACCATGACGTACGGCGAACAGGCGATCGAACGCATCGCACGCGTTGCCTTCGACTTGGCTACCAGGCGCCGCAAGAAAGTTCTCTCCGTCGATAAAGCCAATGTTCTGGAGTGTTCGCGGCTCTGGCGTGAAGTTGTCACCCGCTGCGCGAAAGATTATCCCGGCGTGCAGCTTTCCCATATGTATGTCGATTCCGCTGCGATGTCCCTGGTTCAGCGTCCGAAAGATTTCGATGTGGTGCTCACCGAAAATATGTTTGGCGACATCCTTTCGGATCAAGCCGGCGGAGTCGTAGGTTCTCTGGGGCTGCTAGCGTCTGCCAGCATCGGCGGCCCGGTGGGAGTGTACGAACCGGTGCATGGCTCCGCTCCTGACATTGCCGGGAAGGGACTTGCCAATCCGCTGGGCGCAATTCTCTCGGCTTCGATGTTACTGCGCCACTCATTTCAACTGGATCGCGAGGCGGCTTGCATCGAGAACGCGGTTAGCGCAGTGCTCGGTCGCGGCGCTCGTACTGCGGATCTGGTCAGAGATGGCCAGCAACCGACGACAACGTCTGAGATGGGACGTCAGGTAGTGGAAGCGGTGAAAAATTCGGCTTCAGATACGAAGCGGAAGTCAGCCTGATTCTTCAAACCCTCGGCGCAGGCCGCTCAGGAAGAGGCTTGGCAAGCGTCTTAACTGCCGGTGCAGTCGCCGGCGAGCCGCCATCATACTTGCTGCTCAGGTCGTTCCAACGGATGCGCACCATCTCCTGAAACATGCGCGCTCCGTCCACCAGGGGATTAATTCTCGTTCCGCCCACATGGCCCCAGCGCACCGCAACTTCATCTACCCGCAAACCGAACTTGCGCGCCAGGAACAGAATCTCCGGATCGAAGCCCCAACGTTCGATCTGCTGCAACGGGAGAATCATGTGCGCGGCCTGGCGGGTAAAGGCCTTGAAGCCGCACTGCGTATCTCTAAATTTCAACCCCAAAACAACTCGGTTCAATCCGTTGAACACTCTTCCAAACAACTGCCGGTGCAGCGATTGCCGGTGGATCTGCAGTTCCGAACGCAGCCAGCGCGAACCGATAGCGATGTCCGCTCCTGCCGATATTGCTTCCAGCAGCTTGGGCATTTCTTCAATGGGCGAAGACAGGTCGGCATCACTAAAGACGATAATTTCCCCCCGCGCGTTCAACATTCCATTTTTTACCGCATACCCTTTGCCCCGATTTCCCGGATTCTCCACCAGTCGCAACAACGGATCTTTGGCAGCAAATTCGCGCACAATCTCCGCGGTGTTATCGCGCGAGCCGTCATTGACAACGATCACTTCAGCACCCCACCCCTGCTGGTGGACGTATGCCAGTACCTTCTCAAGGCTGGGAGCCAGCCGTTGACCTTCGTTGTAAGCCGGTATGACGATCGAGTAAGTCATTTTCTAATCGAAGCTTTCCGCCCCAGGCACTTCCCGCTGCATGGGGAATGCTTAAGATGTGGCAAGCACAAGACCCGTTGCCTAAGAAATAACTTCAATATTGTACGTCGTAAAGCTGGACGAATAAGCCGTTGAAACTGGAAACTTTGAAACCGCAAGTTGTACCGGGCCCCTAAGCCACGCTGCGCTGTTCGACCAGCATGCTGAAGAATTCGTTCACCAATTCTGCGTCCCACAAGCCCTGGCGGGCTTCCTCGCGCATGGTTTGCGCGGCCTGGTCGTGCGCCAGCGCGGGCTTGTAAGGCCGCGCCGTCCGCAGCGCGTCGTAAACATCGACCACCTGCAAAACCCGCGGCAGCAGCGGAATTTCACCCGCCCGCATTCCGTCAGGATAGCCGGAGCCATCGGCATGCTCGTGATGATGCCGGATGATTGGCAGCACCAGCCGCAACGATTTCAGCGGCTTGCAGATATTCTCTCCAGTCGCGGGATGCTGCTTCATGATTTCCCACTCCTGAAGCGTCAGATCGCTGCCCTTTTTCAGAATCGCATCGGGCACTGCAATCTTGCCCAAGTCATGCAAATATCCGCCCCGGCGCAGGGCCACAATCGAATCTTCATCCAGCCTCAAGTGCCTGCCCAAATCCGCGGCGCGAACCGCCAGGCGTTCGCAATGCCCCTCGGTATAAGGGTCGCGGCTCTCGACGCTCAAACCCAGCGTGCACAAAACCGAATCGGCAGTCTCCAGTTCGTCGGTAAATTCCTTTACTCGCAGCAGAGATTTCACTCGCGCCGTCAACTCTTCTGCCAAAACAGGCTTATTCAAAAAGTCGTCCGCGCCAGCCTCAATTCCGCGCACCTTATCGCTGCTATCAGTCAGTCCCGTGATTAGCACGAAAGGAATCAGTCGGGTCGCAGGATCGCTTTTGAGTTCGCGGCAGAAGTCATACCCTGATTTTCCCGGCATCCTCACATCAGACAGAATCAAGTCCGGCGCCTGCCGTCGCACTTCCGCCTGCGCCTGCTCCGCATCAGACGCGGTTACTACCTCGTATCCGCGCATGGTAAGCAATTGGCTCATCAGGCCAGCGATGCTCGGCTGATCGTCCACCACGAGAATTCTGGGAACCCGCCGGCGGGGCGGCCACAAACTGAGCATACTCTGTTCAGAACCCCCCTCTGGCTTGGAAGTTGCCTTGGGCGCTCCGTTGTCAGCCAAACGGGGATCGTGGGGGGAACTCATCTAGACGCTTAATAGATTTTACCGCAATCGTACGTTTCCGGAGCGTTCAGGGATGCAATTAGGCAACAGCTGGCTGGTGCCACTTCGGGACCTGCCTGAAATGAGCGACCGCAATTGTGACTTCTAACCTTGTTTTCGACGGCGTTTCCTGCTTTCCTTCGGCCATGATCAGCATCTCCCGCTCTCGCCTTGCGGCCGCATTTGCCTTCTGCTTTTTTTTACAAACTTTCGCCGCTGCCGCTTCCAAACCTCATACAGTTATTTTCGGGAAATGGACTATCGTGCAATGGAATCCCGAATCTAGTGTGAGCGGGGAAGACGAAAAATCCCTCACCATGAAAGTTCGTCCCCTCCTGATCGATGCGCGAGTCAAGGAATTCACCTTCGGCTCGCCCCATGAGGTCACAGACCGCTTGTTCGTCGTGCGTCGCGCCTTCCGGGTCAACGACAGCCTGCCCCAGGAATCGGCTTCGGCACCGCATTGGCGCTGGCAGCGCGGCGGATGGCTGCTCGTCGATCGCACTACGGGCCGCATTTCTCCGATCAACCTTCCCGAGTTTGATGCCGTCTACTCCGAAGCCAGTTGGTACCGCGACTACGCCGCCTACTGCGGCGTCTGCGATGACGGCAAGCAGATTTTTGCTGTGGTCGTCCAAATCAATTGCCGTAAGCCGATAGTGAAGTGGCTCATGGTGAAGTGAAAGTCGCAGCCGAAACTCAGCAAGGGCAGATTCCAGATTCAGCCTGCCGGTTGCCGGACTGGCGGCGCTCTCCTGCCCGCGTAACCTTCGAAGCAAATCCGTCGACGAAGCGCACCTACGTGATTCGCGGCCACTCCGTCGATTTGTCGACTAGCGAAGAAGAAGACGAAGAAGCCGCGAAATAGACACCGACAGGTCTTCTCATTGA
>DATNMU010000137.1:0-6519 GCA_035602195.1 Candidatus Acidiferrum sp. | reverse complement strand
CTCTGTGACTCTGTGGTGAAAAGCGTTCGCACATTACCAAAGTCCCTGCACTCCCCCGCCTCTCGCCTCAGCACCAAACGCATCTACAGCGAATTGGACTCCGTCGCTACACTCTTCCCGGAGCGTAAATAAACGGACGTGGGAATTGCGCCTTCCCGATCCGTTCCCCCTGCGCGCAGCGAGGAGCCGCACCAGTATGCCCGGTCAATGGATTCACTCATTCCGCATACCGTTGAGTACTTTCATCAGCTATATTCCCGTCATCGCCACAGTGGTAACGTGCTTTTTCAGTGTGATCCTCGCCCGCGCCACCCTTCGTTACGTGGAGGCCACCGACAAAGGTCTGGCGCTGGCACGCGAAGAATTCGAGCGCGAGTGGACGCCCGATCTGCACATCAAATTGGAGCGGGTGTCGGCCACTGAAGCCAAAGTCATTGTGACTAACCTGGCGAAGAGTTCCGTCCTGTTGCAACTTCTGCAGTTGCGCAGACTCTCCCACGCCATGCCGTTCGAGCGTTGCCGTCTGAACGATCCACTCGTCGGTGGCATGACCTGGAGCCAGGAAATGGGGAAGCGTATCCTGGCTTGCACAGATCAGAATTTCGAAGGACCAATCGCCGCCTCTATCACCTTTTACGCATCGGGACGAATGTTCCGTACCGATTGGTTTCGGTCGCAAATTCAGGTGCGCGAGGGCCGCATTCTCAGCCTCGAACCCAGCAACATGCCTGCCCGCCGGGTGCGCGTCGTCGAACGAAAAGGTCCGGAGCGCCGTCGTGAATTCGTGCAGGATGTCGCCGCGAACGGCGCCGGTCAAACCGAAGCCAAGCCGGAGGAGAAATTCTTCGTGACCGGCGCATGACCGTAACTTGGAGGAGCTCCAGCGCGGCGCGAATTCCTAAGTCAGCAACCGTGATAAGAAGTTAATCTTCGATAAGCTGCTATCGCCTAAAGATTTCCCCGCGTCCGCCGATCTTTCCAGCATATGGTAACTGCAAATTAGCAGTCCTCAAGCTAGCCCAGCCGGCGAAGCCACCAAAGTGGCCGCTCCCAAAGCTCAACCAGCGCAGACGAACGCACCACAGCAACCAGCGGACAAGGTCACGCTGAAGAGCACGGGCGATGTAAATCATGGCGGCGACAGCAAATAACCAGTACTAACCTCAACCCCCTCGTGCGGATTGAGCCATGGAGAGACGGAATCAAATCCGTCTCTCCATTTTTTATTGGGAACTCAGACAGAACTCAGTCACGAGAAAACTACATTGCCTTCACAAAGCGCAGCGAGGCCGAATTCATGCAATACCGCAGTCCTGTCGGCCGCGGGCCGTCATCGAAGACGTGCCCCAGATGAGCATTGCACTCCGTGCACGCAACCGCAATCCGCTCTATGCCCAGCGAGCTGTCGTGGATCTCGCGCACATTTTCTTTCGCAATCGGTTCCCAAAAGCTCGGCCAGCCTGTGCCTGAATCAAATTTCGTCGCGGAATTAAACAGCGCGTTGTCGCAACAGATGCAGCGGTAGATTCCCTTGTCGTGCAAATTCCAATATTTTCCCGTATAGGCAATTTCCGTATCCGCATGCCTCGTGATCTCGAAGACACCTCCGGGAAGCTGCTTGCGCCACTCCGCATCCGTCTTCACGACTTTCGCGATCTTCACCTTCGCCAACCGCTCGCCCGCATCCGAAAACTGCACGATGGTGACTTCTCCCGGCGTAGTCTTTGCCTCGGCGACGATCGTGTAGGGCTTGCGCCACGACCATAGCGCGGCCCCACCCAGCGCTGCGCCCAGGCTCGCCAAAAACACGCGCCGCCGGAGATCAGGCTGACTCCCGCCGTCCCTGGTTTCATCGTCCGTCTGAAACATACATCCTCCTGTTGCAAGCCACACGCCTTTGGGTGGCGTAGCGCTTCAGCGCTGCGGTAAAAGCCACCTATGATCGCGGGCTTTAGCCCCCCGAGAGACTTGCGTTTCACCCCGGCTACTTGCTGGTATACAGTTCTGGAAATTCCTTCCTCAAATTCGCCACTTTGGGCGCGTCATTATAAAAAATATAGGGATCGTTTGGATGCATCTCCGCGTAATTCTGGTGATACCCCTCGGCCTCATAAAACGCCTGCAGCGGCACCACCTGCGTCGCGATCTTCCCGCGGAAAACCTTGGCCTGGTTGAGCTGCGCAATATACGCCTCGGCAATTTTCTTCTGCTCGTCGTTCTGATAGAAGATGACTGACCGGTACTGCGTACCGTCATCTGGCCCTTGCCGGTTCACTTCCGTTGGATCCAGTGCAACCGAGAAAAATACCCGCAGCAAATCCCCATACGTAACCTTCGATGGATCGTAGACCACCTGGACAGACTCCGCATGTCCCGTCCGCCCGCCGCTCACCATTCGATAGTCAGGATTCTTCACCGAACCGCCCGCATATCCGGAGGTCGCGCTAACCACGCCCTTCACATGCTGAAACACCGCCTGGATTCCCCAGAAGCATCCCCCCGCGATCACGGCGGTCTGCTTTGCTGGAGCCTCTGCCTTGGTCTCATCCACCACTGGAGCCGGCACCGGCCCCGCCGCCCCGCTTCCCGCCCGGCAAGCCGCCGCACCAGCCAGAACCGTTAAAATCATGGCAAACATCCGAACCGAAACCTTGCTCATAAATCCCTCCCGGCCGAAAGCGCCGCCTTTCCCTATTAGAGTTACGAGTCAAACGGAAGTTTCGGCTGCCTTTGGGAAAATACTTCGGATGGGAAAGACAAAGACTAAAGACATAAGACTAAGGAACGGCGAAGGGCACAGTCGTGCCCCAAAGCCGCTCCGTCGGGCTCACAGCTTATTACCTGGGATCAGGTCGAAGCACGGCTTTCCCTGGGCGTCGTTTCGTTCCCTCTCCCACCACGCCAGGCTTCCCCTGATATTGGCCGTTCAAGCCGCCAATGCCGTGATCGTATCGCTGGCCTTGCGTGCCGCCAACGACATCATCACCCGCGCAACCCCGCTGAAGATCATGCTGATGCCCACCAGCGTGCCGATTGCCCAGACTGAACTCAAGGGCCATTGCATGTAGATCATCAGCCCCAGCAGCAGCGTAATGATCCCATCCACCAGCATCCAGTTCGATCCTCGGACCGGACGCATCTTCACAAACAGCACGATGTCCAGAATGCCTTCAATCAGAAACAGCGATGCCAGCAGCAGCGTAAGCGACGCCACACCCAGCACGGGATGCACAATCAGATATCCGCCGAAGCATAGGTATGCGATTCCGACGAAGACCTTCCAGATCCTGCTCCCCGCGCCATGTACGCGAAAGGCCAGCATCAGGTGAACGATGCCCGCCAAAACAATCAGCCACGCGACCACCACGCTGACCGCAACCGCGGCAAGAAACGGCGACCCCACCGCCAGCATGCCGAACACAATCAGCAAAACGCCCCACAAAATGGAAACCGTCGAAGCGTGCCGCACCATCTCGACCGGAGTGTTCTGTGCCATAAAGGCCTCCTCAAAAGAAGCGGCCTAAGCCTACGCCAAAACTCTTGTTTGTTGAAGTCCAAGCTCGTGTGGGAATATCCAAAAATGGGACTGTGGATTTCTGACCGAAAGAAACTTGCGAGTGACTGTTCTAAAAGACGAGACCAAGTGGGAAAAGGTATTGACATCGAAGGTAATCCCCCTCCCCCCTCGGAAAGTCTTGCTGGACGCGGCATTCGCAATAACTCTCCGCAAAACCGTGATGGCAAATAGTTTAGAGGTCAAAATCCTGACAACAAAGGAATTAGGACCGTTGTTGCCCGATTTCTCTAGACGACCTTCGTCTCGGCCATGATGTGCTGATTTAGATTGGAACGCAAGGTTAGATGTCACAGGGTGGGTGTGGATATTGAGGACTCAGCTAAAGCGCGAAGCATGGGGCGCCACGCCTATACTTAGCCGAGGCAGGTAGCCCTTCCGCCTTATGCTCAATGCTACGGACCAAGGAACTTTTCTCGCCATTCGAGAACTGAAGCGCTCTGTCCAAGAATCAGGGAGGCCGCTGGTTTTTTGGATTGGCTCTGGCGCCAGCAAATGGCTCGAATATCCGTTATGGAAAGAAGTCGCCCACGACATGCGACGCGACTTCTTCAAGTATGTAGCTGGTTTTGACAATAGTAAAGCGGTCAGGCTGATTCAAGGGAATTTCTACCCGGAATTCTTTCAGCAGTGCAGGGATCTTGATCGCGCGCGTTACTACGGGTTCCTGAGCCAAGCCTTTTTGCCCCGACCCGAAACGCCTCTCTACCGACGATTTGCCGATTCCCTAGGAGCGTTAGGGCCGGTGCAGGTGTTGACGACGAATATCGATGAGGCGCTCGACCAGCGGTTCCCGAGTGCTGCGCTATTTCAGCGGTCTGACTTCAGCGGGTGTATACAGCAGTTGCAGAACGGAAAACCGTTTATTGCGAAGTTGCACGGTTCGCGCGGCGCAATTGAGAGCGCGGTATTCACTCGTGATGATTATGAACACCTCAGAGCTGATACTGGGTATATCAGCACCCTAAGGACTGTTTTCTCGCTTGCGACCGTAGTTTTTCTCGGATATAGCGTTACGGATCAATATGTCGTTAACCTCCTCTCGGACAACGCGAGGGACATGAGTCTCTTCGGAGCGGGTCCCCACTTTGTGGTTAGCCCCGGCTTCAAAGCGACACCAACTCTTCGCCAAATAAGCTACTCTCTGAAGCGCTTTGCTGACCATCGGTCCGCGCTGACGGTTCTGGATGTGATCCGGCCGGTCAGAGTGAGAAAAGACGAAGTCTCGCGGCGCGTCGACCCCCAGCCCCGCGAGTCAGGCGAGGGGGCGTCGCCCGCCGCCGCCAAAACTGCATACTTTATCTCGGACATCATGACGCCGGGTACCTTCACCACCTCCGTTACAGCCAAACTCGAGGCTAAGGATGGCCGGCAATCCGAATTGACATTTGGCCTTGGATTTACGAATGACGAAATACCTTTTACCGTTTCTCCAGCGGCTCACGATGTTGTAGTCGGGCTAATCTGCTTCGATTTCGTGTATTTCTCCCTGTTGGCGCTCGGCAAGGTTCACCTCCTCTTGGGCGAGATGGCATTCTGGCAGTCCGTGACCGCCGATATCATCCGGTTTGTGCACTTACAACATGAGCCGGCGATTGTGTGCGCTGTGGATGGGTTGATTGGCGACGTTGGACTATTCACGGTCTCCAGTCCGAACGGTAAACCGGAGGTTGCAGGGGACCTCATCAGGCGTCAGATCCATCCGGTCGCGGGCAATGCGGGGACTGCCGAAAAACTCATCGCGGATCTTGAAGGCAAGGTGACAACGTTCGGCGAAGCCGACCGAATCGACATGGCGGGACTGGTACGTGCGTCGATCATGATGCCCGAGGTGGCGCGACTGCTCGGAATCGGGGATGCGATCACGCCGGCCCAAGTGCCAAGGTGGCTGATGTTTCCGTATTTGCGCATGGCTCACCTCGTTCACACAGGTACTGTGTGCGACAGGCTTGGAATCCAGGCCGCGAAGATTCCGTTCGGGGGCGTGCGGCTAACGAGCGCGGCATTTGGCGTACAGGCCTCCGCGGAATCAGCCGACCAGTACGCGAGCTATTTACTGTCGGGAAGGTTCAACACAGACTTGGGTGCTGCGCTCATTTCTCAGCCAGCAATATTCCAGAAAATTCTCGGCTTTCGGAACACTGCCGAAGGCGAGGCCTTCCGCAGGGAGGTGCGTCAGCAGCTCCTAGAAAATGAGGCTAGCGAGTTCTCTGCCTCCGTTAACGCAGGGCTTACCAGGAATATTCCCCTCCAGGTCCTGGAGAAGGCACGGGATAAGCTGTCGTCCCTTCTCACGGAGAAGGCAGCGCTTTCCCCCGTTCCTGCGGTGTGGACAAACTCATTTCAATCGGACGACACGACTTGGCTCTGGCGTGCCAAGTCTCGATCCCTGTTGTTAGAGCTGGCAAGGCAACGCGGCATTGGTGGAAATGACCCCTGCATCTGCGAGTCGGGTGATAAGCTGCGACTCTGTTGCTTACAACCGCTTAAGAACTGATTCCTCTTGACATTTCGCCTTCCCTTCGCCAACAATACCGGCATGGCGATTACACGCAGGCAGCGCGAAGTTTATGACTTCATCTCCCGCTTCGTGGCGGAGCACCAATATTCTCCGTCATTTGAAGAGATCGGCAATGGACTTGACCTGAACTCGCTGGCCACGGTGCACAAGCACATCACCAACCTCGAGAAAAAAGGATTGCTCACGCGCGACTACAACCGCAGCCGTTCCATCGACCTGCTGCCGCCTAAGGGACGGCTCAAGCAATCGATGAGCGTGAACACTGGCCTGGTGCTGCCGCTACTAGGGCGCATCGCCGCCGGCCGGCCCATCGAGGCCATCGAAGATCCGCAGACGATTTCTCTCGCCGACTTTGTCCGCTCAAAAGAAGTTTTCGTGCTCGAAGTGCGCGGTGATTCCATGCAGGATGAAGCCATCCTCAGCG
>DATNMU010000136.1:0-2827 GCA_035602195.1 Candidatus Acidiferrum sp. | reverse complement strand
CTACCGCAAAGAACTCGAGCACCGCCTGGATAACAACAGCTCCGGCCAGGTCGGTAAGAACGCCGATCGCAGTCCAGCATTGCTAGAGTGCTGACTGCGTGCCCTGCGCTGCGGCAGCCCGTGTGCGCCGGTTCACATACGAATGTGATGTCCATCACAGGCAACTCTTCAATCCCAAAGCATAATGACGACAGATTTGTGGAGCGTTCAAGCACTTTAAGCGTGGAGTTCTCATGGCAAAAGGACGTGTTTCCATCGTGGTCGAGCACTGTAAAGCCTGCGGTTTCTGTGTGGAGTTTTGTCCCACACATGTGCTCGCCTTATCATCCGCATTCAATTCCAAGGGCTACCATCCGCCCCATGTCGTTCATCCGGAAAAATGCAGCGGTTGCGACTTGTGCGGAATGTACTGCCCCGACTTCGCGATCTTCGCGACCAAAGTGACTTCCGCTGGAGGTGAAAAATGAAAGCTGATCCTCGCGGAGTCCTCACGGGCACTCACTTCATCGACGGCGACCATGCATGCTGCGAAGGCGCGCTGGCCGCCGGCGCCCGCTTCGCCGCGGGATATCCAATTACTCCTTCTACAGAAATCGTTGAGCGCTTCGCCGCGCGCGTGCCCACCGTCGGCGGAACTTTCATTCAGATGGAGGACGAACTCGCAGCCTCGATCACGCTTCAAGGCGGCGTGTGGGCTGGTGCTAAGGCTTTCACTGTCACCTCAGGCCCCGGCTTCTCTCTGATGATGGAACACATCGGCTATGCGGCCATGACCGAGACGCCATGCGTCTTCGTAGACGTTCAGCGGGGCGGCCCGTCCACCGGCCTGCCGACGCTTCCCGCACAAGCTGACATGATGCAGGCCCGCTGGGGTTCGCATGGCGATTACGAGATCATCGCCCTTTGTCCCAATTCTCCGCAGGAATGTTTCGATCTCACCATCACCGCCTTCAATCTCGCCGAGGAATTCCGCGTCCCTGTCATGTTCATGATGGACGAGGTCGTCGGTCACATGACCGAGAAAGTCGTAATTCCGCCCGCCGATCAAATCGAAATCACACCTCGCCGCCACACGAAAAAATCGGTTGAAGACTATCTGCCTTACGGAACCAATGGCGACGGCATTCCAGAGATGGCGCACGCCGGCGAAGGTTACAACTTTCACGTCACCGGCTTGACGCACGACGAGCATGGCTATCCCAACATGACTCCGCCCGTCCAGGACAAGCTGGTTCGCCGCCTGCAAACGAAGATCCGTGACGCCGCCGATCACATCGCTCTGTTTGAGGAAGAACAGCTCGACGGCGCTGACATAGTCGTGGTCTCCTACGGAATCACTTCTCGCGTAGCGCAGCGCGCCATCGAAGCCGCTCGTGAAAAAGGTCTGCGAGTCGGGAAGTTACGCTTGATCACCGCCTGGCCGTTTCCCGAGAAAAAGATTCGCGAACTCGCAACCAAAGTGAAAGCCTTCGTCGTTCCGGAACTTAACCTGGGCCAGATGGTGCACGAGGTCGAGCGCGCCGCCGCAGGCAAGGCCAAGACATTCGCCGTATCACACGCGGGCGGCGGCGTTCACCATCCCGAACAGATTCTCAAAGTAATCGTGGAGGCCAGCAGATGTCAGACAGTCTAATCACAGATATCGGCAACGCGGGCGTTAACCCGGTCGAACCTTTCTTGCGCACAGACCGCATGCCGCACATCTGGTGCCCGGGTTGCGGCATCGGCACAACGGTCAATTCTTTCGCCCGCGCTCTCATCGAATCGAAAATCGATTTAGGATCGCTCGCCCTGGTCTCCGGCATCGGCTGCACCGGGCGCGTGGCCGGCTACGTGAAGCTCGACTCTTTTCACACCACGCACGGCCGCGCGATCCCATTCGCCACTGGCCTCAAGCTGGCGAATCCCAAGCTAAACGTCGTGGTCTACTCTGGCGACGGCGATCTCTCGGCCATCGGCGGCAATCACCTGATTCACGCCGCCCGCCGCAACATCGATCTCAAAGTCATCTGCGTGAATAATCTCATCTACGCCATGACCGGCGGACAGAGCGCGCCGACGACTCCGTATCACTCCACAACTTCCACCAACCCCTACGGCACGTTCGAGCCTTCATTCAACTTGCCGCATCTGGTCGAAGCCGCGGGCGCGGTCTACGTCGCGCGCTGGACCACATTTCACGTCCGCCAACTGGCGCGCTCCATCAGCGAAGCGTTTCAGAAGAAGGGCTTCTCGTTCATCGAAGTAATCTCGCCCTGCCCCACGCTTTATCAGCGCCGCAACAAGCTGGGCGACGGCCTTGATACCATGAAGTACTACAAAGAAAAAAGCAAAGTCCGGAACGGCGCGCCCACCAGCGAAGTCGGCCTCACTATGACCGGAGAAATCGTCGTCGGCAAATTCGTGGACCGAGACCGCCCCGACTACCAAACTATGATGCGCGCGCAATACTGCGAATCACTGGGCGAAAGATTCGTCGAACAAGAGGAGACGGTATGCAGCTAACAGAAATTCGTGTTGCCGGTTTCGGCGGCCAGGGAGTGATTCTCTCCGCGATCCTTTTGGGCAAAGCGGCTTCAATTTATCAAGGCGCTTTCGCTACTATGACGCAAAACTTCGGTCCGGAAGCCCGCGGCGGCGCCTGCAGCGCGCAACTCGTCCTCTCCGATTCGCCGGTGTTGTATCCCTATGTCACCAAGCCAGACATCTTGGTCGTAATGTCGCAGGAAGCCTATGTTCGCTTCGCTCCCGAACTAAAAGATGGCGGCATCATGATCGTCGAACGGGATATGGTTCGCGTCTCCGATCTCAACAAAGATGTTCGCGT
>DATNMU010000135.1:0-3389 GCA_035602195.1 Candidatus Acidiferrum sp. | reverse complement strand
GATGTAGAAGATGTCGGCGGGGATGATCCTTCGACTTCGCTCAGGACAAGTTCCGGCGGCGAAGAAGTCGATTTGGTCGGAGGTGTAGGGGAGGCCGTTGTGGTCGAGGTGGCATTTGTAGGAGTTGCCGCGCTGGAAGATGGTGCATTTTACCTGGACGCGGAGGAAATGGCCGTGGTGGTCCCTTCGGTTGCTGTTCGCTCTCTCAGGGCAGGCTACGATGAAGTCGTAGGGGGCGCAATCGCCGCAGGGGCGGGCGAGGATGAGTCCGCGTTCGGTGGCGCGGAGCTGGAGGCGGAGTTCGGCCCATTCTCCGCGGCGTTTGGGGTGCGCGATGTTTGGGCGTTTGGGCATCGTGTCCTTGTTGTAAAAGCAGCGCCTGAAGGCGCTTTTTCGGCGTGGCGGTTGTGGTATGCCTGAAGGCATACCCTGATACGAAGCTTTACTGGAATTTGGGCGCAACTCGGCAATAAAAAAAGCGGCCCGCTAGAAGGGCCGCGCTCGAGTTATTTGATCCTAAGTTAATTATATCAACCAGCTAAGGGTGAATGTGACAGGTTTGCGGGAAATATATTTGCCGCGAGGTCAAGGGGATGGAGGGAATCGGGACGGTTTTGGGTATTGACAAGTTTTGCGGTCCGGCTGTCCGAGGCGGGAGACTGTGAGGCGGAATCGAAAACGCGCTAGACTAAAACGCGATGCCAAACAATCCCGTACTGGTAGTTCACGGAGGAGCCTGGGCCATGCCGGATGACATGGTCGAGGCGCATATCAATGGAGTGCGCAACGCGCTGGCGGCGGGGTGGAAGGTGCTGGAGCGGGGAGGGCCGGCGCTGGACGCGGTGGAAGAGTCGGTCGTGATCATGGAAGACGATGACACGTTCGACGCGGGGCGCGGCAGCTTTTTGAATCGCGACGGCAAGGTGCAGCTCGATGCGCTGATTATGGATGGAGCCACGCTGCGGGCGGGCGGAGTGGGATGCGTGGAGCGGGTACGCAATCCGGTGCGGGCGGCGCGGAAGATTTTGAGTGAGAGTCCGCATGTGTATTTTGTGGCGGAAGGCGCGGAGCGGTTTGCGGCCGAGCATGGCGTGGAGTTGTGCAGGAATGAAGACCTGGTGATTCCGCGTGAGGTGGCGCGGCTGCGGGAGTATCAGGCGCGGCAGGGAGCGGCGGGGCCGGGAGGAGCGGCGTCTGGTCCAGCGCAGGATGGGAACGATTTGTTTGCGCCGGCGATTTCGCATGACACCGTGGGGGCGGTGGCGCTGGATCGCGACGGGAATATTGCGGCGGCGACTTCTACGGGGGGAACGCTGAATAAGGCTCCGGGGAGGTTGGGGGATTCGTCCTTGATTGGGTGCGGATGTTACGCGGATAATCTGAGTGCGGCGGTATCGACCACGGGGTGGGGCGAGCCGATCATGAAGCTGGTGCTGGGCAAGTGGACGGCGGATCGGGTGGCGGCGGGAAATTTGCCGGAGTGGGCAGCGCAGGAAGCGATGAATTATTTGAAGCAGCGGCTCATAGGGCATGGTGGAATTATCGTGCTGAACTCGCTGGGGCAGGTCGGGATTGCGCATAGTACTTCAAGAATGGCGTGGGCGTGCAAGACGATGAAGAATGAAGAGGCGGGAGTTGAGCGCGGAGTTTTATAACAGCAAGTAGGGCCTCGGGAGAGATTTTGCAAAATGGGGCTGGGCTTGTTACGAAATCCGAACAAATCGGGCGGGAGGACGCCAAGGCATCAACCCGATGGGGTCGCTGGCCGCGGAGCGAATGTTGGCGTTTGGCCGCATCTGGAGCGGGGTAAAGTTTGTTCGGAATTCGTAACAAAACTGGTTCGGGCAAGAATTTATCGTAAATCAAGAGCGCAAAGGCAGCGCCTCCTGCTATGATGTGCAACACTTTGATGGAGGCGCGGCATGCTCCCAGCAGGTAAAAGCCTTCGTACGCTGCGAGAAAAACTTGGGCTGACGATGCGCGATATCGAATTGTCGAGCGCGCGTATCGCAGAGAAATATCGCAATGAAGAATACTCGATTCCTCCCAGCCGTTTGTCGGACATTGAAACCAAGGCGGTGTTGCCCAGCATTTTCCGGTTGTATACCCTGGCAGTGATTTACCGGCGCGATGTTCGCGAGTTGATGACGTGGTATGGAGTTGATTTGAATAATATTGCGGCCGACCTTGGCATGATTGCACCGCCGCGCTCGCATGTGTCGGAGGCGTTGTCTGGATTGTCGTCAGTGCAGATGCCTGTGCGCATGGATCCTGGGTTCGATCAGCATCGGACCACGAATCTGGGGCGCATGGTCGAACAGTGGGGACTGGTGCCGCTTTCGTATCTGGCGCAATTTGCGCACAGCGATTTCACTTACGGCTACATCGGCAATCAGGATTTTACGATGTACCCGATTCTGCCGCCCGGCAGCTTCATTCAAGTGGACGAGAGCAAGAATAAAGTGGTCGAGGGATTGTGGCGTTCGGAGTATGAGCGGCCGATTTATTTTGTGGAGACACGCGACGGGCATACGTGCTGCTGGTGCAGCATGCGTCGCGATGACGTGGTGCTGCAGCCGCATCCTTTATCGCCGGCCCCGGTTCGAGTGTTGCGGCATCCGCAGGAAGCCGAGATTATTGGGCAAGTGGTGGGAGTAGCTATGAAGCTGACGGAGTGGCACGCTTTTGGCTCTTCTCCAAACTCGAAAGCGCAGTCAGCACTGAATTAAGATGAGCGGCAGAGGCGGCGTCATCCGGGGAAGCGAGCAGTTCGTGGAACTGTTCGCGCATGCCGTCGACGAAAGCCTCTGGAGTTTTGTCGGTCTTCTGACTTGATTCGCGCAAGTCTTCTACAAGTTCTGAAATCGGAGTACGCAGGACATTCGAGAGCACCTCAGTTTGAGCCACCTTCAGCGCACGTTCTGACGATTCCTCGCCGTGAACCAGCGATAGACCCCAGTGCAAATATCCGCCCTCGCGGCGGCGTAGGGATGCCAGATAAGCCAACTTCGCCAGCAGGCCAGAGATGGCGGCCAGCGTAGTTTCGCGCAGGTCCTGCAGGGCCGATTTGAGCGTCATGGTTTTAGCCCCATGGCAATCTGCCGTGAGGTTGACTTCCCAGGCAGGCGCAGCCTGAAAGTATCACGCCTCTTAACTCTTCACCCAAGAAAAAACAGCCGGAAACTGAGTCCCCTTGAGGGCCTGCGAATCGAGGGCTCATCGGGAAGGCTGGGGTGCGTTTCAGCGTGCATTTATGCGGCCAAAGTGGCGAAATTCTTGTTACGAATTCCGAACAGTGTGAGTCGAAAGTAACGTTCTAACGCAAGCGCCGGGGCATGAAAATATCACGGTTCGCTTTTTCAAACAAGGAGAAAAACACCGTGAAACGT
>DATNMU010000134.1:0-10215 GCA_035602195.1 Candidatus Acidiferrum sp. | reverse complement strand
AACCTTGTGGGGCAAACGGCATCACAATAGAAGACACAACTTATGAGCGCGAACTGGGTTACATACGTTGAGGGTTCTCGACGTTGGCTACGAACTGGAGGTTCATGGTGAGAACGAAATTATCCAAGATCATGATGGGGTTGGTTGTGATTGGCGTGCTGGCGCTTTTGCCGGGCATAGGATCGCTGCAGGCGGCGGCGCAGGAGCAATCGCAACCGGATCAGGCGCAACAGGGTCAGGCGCAACAGGATCAGCCGCAATATGATCCGCCGCAAGATCAGGATCAAGATCGGCAAGCGCCACCGCCCAGCCCGGAGCGGGCGCAGTCGGCGCATTTGAGTCCGGAGCAATTGCAGCAGTTGGTGGCGCCGATCGCGTTGTATCCCGACGCCTTGGTGGCGCAGATTCTGGCGGCTTCGGCTTATCCCACGCAGATTGTCGAGGCGCAGCGCTTTCTGCAACAGAACCCGAATTTAAAGGGCAAAGAGTTGGGCGATGCGGTGAACCAGCAGGATTGGGATCCGAGCGTGAAGGCGTTGGTGCAGTTTCCTTCCGTGCTCGCGAATATGGATAAGAATCTGTCGTGGACTTCGGAGCTGGGCGACGCCAATTACAACCAGCAGGCCGATGTGATGGACGCCGTTCAATACATGCGGCACAAGGCGGAAGAAGCGGGACATTTGCAATCGACGCCGCAGCAGACGGTGACGACTCAGGGGCCGACCGTGGTGATTCAACCGGCGAATCCAGAGGTGGTGTACGTTCCGGAATATGATCCCGACTTGATTTACGGCTATCCGGTGGGATTGTGGCCGGGATTTTATCCCTGGTGGGGAGTGGGCGGACCGTATCTTTCGTTTGGAGTCGGTTTCGGAATCAGCCCGTTCTTTGGATATGGCTGGGGCTGGCGCGGATGGGGCTTCGATTGGGGCCATCGCGGGTTGCTCTACGGCGGCGGTCGATATGCATTTCACAGTCGTTCGTTTTATGACCGCAATGCGTACTTTCATGGCGGATATCGTGGCGCGGGGCCGTATGCTCGCGGTGATCGCGGAGCGCGTGGATTTGCCGGCGGCGGAGGGCGTGGATTCGCTGGGGGCGGAGCGCGAGGCGGGGCGTCAGCTAGAAGTTACTCGGGAACGCGGTCGGGTGCCTTCGGCGGATCTAGCCGCGGCGGAGATGCGCGCGGATTTTCGTCGAGGGGACAATCCAGCTTTGGCGGATCGCGTGGCGGCGGCGGGCACGCAGGTGGCGGTGGCGGCCACGGTGGCGGCGGAGGCAGGCGATAGTTAGGTCGGGTGAAATCTCAAAGCTCGGTGAATTTCTCACGGATGAGATTCGCGGGAAATTCATCGACAAGTTTTCGGGCGTGGAAAGGATTGAGCGATGAAGTTAGAAATTGCTGGAAAGTACTCGGCAAGCATCTATCGAGTGGCCGCTGTCGCGGCTTTGGGATTGGTCGCAAGTTTGGCGGCTGCGCAGGCTAGCGGAGAAAAGGGTGGGGCTGATGCGTCGCCACAGTCGACGGCACGGAAATCCGCTGGGCCGCAGGCGGGGCAGGAAACTTTTTCGTCCGCTGCAGAGGCCAGTCACGCTCTGGTTAAGGCCATCAGAGCGAATGATCAGGCGGCGTTATTGAAAGTGCTGGGACCGAATGCGAAAGAAATTATTTCCTCCGGTGACGATGCCGAAGATAAACAAGATCGCGATGAGTTCGTGCAGAAATTTCGCCGCATGCACCGGCTGGTGATTGAGCCAGACGGAAGCACCACGCTTTACATTGGCGCGGAAAACTGGCCAACCCCCATTCCGCTGATGCACAAGGGCGACGCGTGGTATTTCGACACGCAGGCGGGAAAACAGGAAATTCTGTATCGCCGCGTGGGGAAGAATGAGTTGGCCGCGATCCAGGTGTGCCGCGAGCTGGTGGATGCGGAAAAGGAATACCATGCGAAAGCTCACGATGGAGATGCTCCGCAGTACGCGCAGAAATTATTTAGCGATCCCGGCAAACACAATGGACTTTACTGGGAAGAGTCCGGCGGCGAAGGCGCCAGCCCGATTGGTCCTCTCGTAGCAGCAGCGGGAACTGAGGGAAGCGGAGAGCAGAAGCTGGAGCCATTCCAGGGTTATTACTTTCAGATTTTAAAGGGCGAAGGCGGCAAAGGACGCGGCGAGCACAGCTACATCGAAGATGGAAAAATGACGCGTGGATTTGCGTTCGTGGCCTATCCCGCCGAGTATCGGTCTTCGGGAGTGATGACGTTCGTGGTGAATCAGGACGGAATTGTTTACGAAAAAGATCTCGGCCCCAGGACCGCAGAGATTGCGAAGAAGTTGTCGCGGTATGACCGCGATTCGAGCTGGCGAAAAGCGGATTGAAGTTCCCGCCACGATGGAATAGAAATTCCTCTCGAGGACCGCGGCGCAGCGAAGGTGCAAGGGGTCCTTCGACTGCGTGTCCGCTTCGCTTTGCGAAGTGGACACTTCGCTCAGGATGACAATGGTAGGGCTTTACGGGAGCATGTTGCCAATGCGGCGGATTTGTGCGCCGACTGCTTTTAACTTCTCTTCGATTTTTTCGTAGCCGCGGTCGATGTGGTAAACGCGGTCGATGATGGTCTCACCATCCGCTACTAACGCTGCCAAAACTAACGATGCCGATGCGCGCAGATCCGAGGCCAGGACGGCGGCGGCGCTCAGTTGAGTCTTGCCGATGACTACGGCGCGCCGGCCTTCGATTTTTATGTTCGCGCCCATGCGCACTAATTCCTGCGCGTGCATGAAGCGATTCTCAAAAATATTTTCCGTAATCACAGATGTGCCTTCCGCCTGCGTGGCCAGCGCCAAAAACTGCGCCTGCATGTCGGTGGGAAAGCCAGGATATTCTTCGGTGCTGAGGTCGCAGGCAGTGAAGGGATTGTCGCCCATGACGCGGACGGAATCTTTGCTGGATTTGGTTTTCACTCCGGCGGCTTTTAGTTTTGCGAGGACGGCGACGAGGTGAGTGGGATCGCATCCGGAAATGTTGAGGTCGCCTCCGGTGAGGGCTCCGGCGATCAGGAACGTGCCGGCTTCGATGCGGTCGGGAATGATGCGGTGCTTCGCGCCTTTCAGCTTGCTCACGCCCTTCACGCGAATGGTAGCGGTGCCGGCGCCTTCAATGCGCGCTCCCATTTTGTTGAGCAGGTCGGCGAGGTCGGCAACTTCGGGCTCGCGGGCGGCATTCTGCAGAATGGTTTCGCCTTCGGCGAGCGTGGCGGCCATGAGTAAATCCTCGGTTCCGGTGACGGTGATTTTGTCGAAGACAATTTCCGCTCCTTTAAGTCGGCTGGCAGTCGCTTCGACGTAGCCGTGTTCTTGCTTGATGGTTGCGCCGAGTAGTTCGAGGCCTTTGATGTGGAGATCGATGGGCCGCTGTCCGATGGCGCAGCCGCCGGGAAGCGAGACGCGGGCGCGGCCGCAGCGGGCGACCAGCGGTCCGAGGACCAGCGTGGAGGCGCGCATGGTTTTGACTAACTCGTAGGAAGCTTCGGGCGCGGAGAGATTTTTGCAGTGGATGGTCGTGCGGTGATGGGCACGTCCGTAGCCGAGTTCGACCTCAGCTCCCATGGCGGCGAGCAGGTTGCGCGTGGTTTGAATGTCGCGCACCTGCGGAATGTTTTCGAGGATGACCGGCTCGTCTGTAAGCAGAGCGGCAGCCATGCAGGGAAGCGCTGCATTTTTCGCGCCGCTCACGCGGACGGTGCCGAGCAAGGGAGAGCCGCCGCGGATTACGAGTTTATCCATGGGATGAGTTCGAGATGACTGTTTATTTTAGCGGGGAAAGGGAGTGGGGGTGGGTAATCGAGAGGGCACGGTCTTGTGGGGAGATATTTGGTTCCTACCTCTTTTGGAGAGCTTAGGAAAGCCTCCGGAAAAAAACCTCGGCTCCTGTTGCTCGAATAGTATTTGCCGTTTCTTTATCTGGGAAGTTACAGGATTTTGACATTTCGTTCACGGGGCATTTTTATTGCCGCTATGTAATGAGCACTCGTTTGCTTTACCCAAAAACAAGGAGAGTGCTCTGTGCAAAAAATATGCAACGCTTTGTTGTGCGCGGTGATGTTTCTAGTTGTCATGGCCATTCCGCGGCTCGGTTTTGCCGACGGAGATAAGGGAGACGCTAACAAAGTGAATCACATCATTGTGATCATGCAAGAAAACCATTCATTCGATAATTACTTTGGGGCCCTCGCTTACGCCCCGGGCAGTCCTTATCACAACGGTTATGGCAAGTGTTCGCCGGGAGACCACAAGTGCGTCGATGGTCTATCTTGCACTGTAAACCGCGCGGGTAAATTTACCTGCTCCAACTCGAACCCGGATGACGATGGTTCGACAGTATTTGCGTTTCATGACTCGAGACGGTGCGTCGTGCCAGATCTCAACCACTCGTGGTTCCCAGCTCATCAACAAGCCAATTTTCTGAACCCGAACGAAAGCTTGACTAATTTTCTGGCTGACGGCTTCGTGCGCGAGAACGACTTGACGGAGCAGATTGATGGTCCGGAGAGCGCGACGGATGACCAGACGATGTCGTTCTACAACCAGGACGAGATCCCGTTCTATTACAGCCTGGCGCAAAACTTCGGGATCAACGACCGGTATTTTTCTTCGGTGATAGGACCGACTTTCCCCAACCGCTCGTATTTCATGGCTGCAACCTCGTTTGGTCACCTGACCACCAACGATACATTCCCACCTCCGGGCGGGTACAAGCCGATTACGGGAACAGTATTCGATCTGTTGGATCGCAACGGCGTCACTTGGGCGGACTATTTTCAGGATGCGCCACAGGGAGGGAGCTTCCGCGCCTTTGGAGCTACGGGAGTAGATCCGCATTTTCTGCCGCTTCCGGTTTTTCTGGCGCAAGCCGCGGGAGCACCGGGAGCGGGGCCGCTGCCATCGGTTTCATTCGTCGATCCAAATTTCGGCTTGGCCGGTGTAGCCAAGGAAAACGACGAGCATCCGCCGACCGATATTCAGCGGGGGCAGGCGTATGTCTCGCAAGTAATCAACGCGGTTCGCAATGGGCCGTTCTGGAAGGACACAATTATCTTCCTCACTTATGACGAGAATGGTGGATTCTACGATCACGTGAGACCGCCCAGGGCGCGGCAAGGCGGAGTGTTAACTCCTGACGGCATCGAGCCGGGGCAGTGTGCCGATCTTTCCAATCCTCCGGCGAGCGAACAGCCGGGCGGCGGGGCGGAATGCGCGGCCAATCCGTTCAGCACGACCGACACCAGTGTGCTGGACGCGGAGGCGCTGTGTCCGGCGCTGGCCGCAGATCCAACCGGCCTGTATCCGGCGGAGTGCGCGAACTTTAATCAGTATGGATTCCGAGTTCCTCTGCTCGCAATTTCACCATTCTCCAAGCCAGGGTACGTATCCCACACGGTTGCGGATCACACCTCATTGCTGGCATTCATTGAAAAGCGCTTTCTCACCGTGCATGGCCAGACTCAGCATTTAACTGAGCGGGATGAACATGCTGACGTGCTTGAAGGCATGTTCGACTTTGAACACTCGCCTTCTCTGAACACACCGGTGGGTCAAGCGGCGCCGCCGGTCAACGACTGCACTCCTGCTCAATAATTACGATTGCTGGTAAATAAATTTAAGACCCTGCTGGCGGGATTCTTTTGCTGGCAGGGTTTTATATATTTGGAGGCTAGGGAAAGTCGGCTTGGGCCGACAGGACTTGTTCGACTCAGGTCTTCATCAGGTGCACGTAGTCGCGGGTAGGAGTGCCCGCACCCCACGAGCAGAAACGATCCATACTACCAAATCAAAATCCCTACTCTCGTGATTAATTGGCAATTGTGATTGCCTTGCGTACATTTCCATCTGTTTTCTTTAAGGCGGTGGTGGCTTCGCCCCGGGAAACGTTCGCCGCCAGCATCACCAGCGCCACCGGCGTTCGGTTGCCGGAGGCTTTCAGCGCTTCGGTGGCGGCGGCGTGATCCGCACCGGTGGCGCGTTCCAGGATCGCAACCGCACGCTGCTTCAGCTTTTCATTTTTAGGGGAGACGTTGACCATGAGGTTGCCGTAGACGTAGCCCAGGCGCGTCATAGCGGCGGTGCTGATCATGTTCAGAACCATTTTGTGGGCGGTGCCGGCTTTCATGCGGGAGGATCCGGCGAGAACTTCAGGGCCGACTTCGGTGACGATAGCGAGGTGAGCCGCGCGTTGGAGAGGTGAGTTGGGGTTGCAGGTCAGCGCGATGGTGCGAGCGCCGCGGCGGCGGGCTTCGGTGATGGCGGCGACGGTGAAGGGAGTGCGTCCGCTGGAGGCAATGCCGAGGACGACATCGTTCTTAGTGGGCTTGCGGCGGGACATTTCTTTGCGGCCGGCTGGGGCATCGTCTTCGCTGGTTTCGGATTCAGAGGCGAGAGCTTTGTTGCCGCCGGCGATAATGAATTGAACGGAACTCGGATCGGTGTTGAAAGTGGGCGGGCATTCGACGGCGTCGAGGGCGGCGATGCGTCCGCTGGTTCCGGCCCCGACGTAGATGAGGCGTCCGCCGTGGCGCAGGGCGGCGGTGACGAGATCGATGGCACGCGCGATTTGCGGAAGGACGACAGTTACGGCCAGGGCGACGGTGATGTCTTCGGAGTTGATGAGGGCGGCGATCTCGAGTGAGGATTTTTGGTCGAGGTCGTGGGCTGCGTTGTTAGGTTGTTCGGTGTGGAGTCGGCGGAGCGTGGTTTTCAAGGTTGAACCTTTCGGGAGTTCATTCTAACTGGGAGTTGCGTCGGGGGCTAAATCCCCAATTATTGTGGTGATTAAATCGCAGCGCTGAAGTGCAGCGCCACCCAAAAGCACTGCGCTCCCAAGATTGCACTTTGATAACTTGAGGCATCCCTACGGGATGCGGGTCTGGTTTGCACTTCGTGACCCGGCGTTGAAACGCCGGGCTATTTTCAGGCGTCCTTCGGACGCTAAATCGCGGCAAGTGGTTCGCCATCCGAGACCTCTTGTTCGGCGGCCGTTGGCGCAAGCAGGGGCCAGCCTTGGCGCAGAACATAGTCGAGCCAGGCGCCGGCTATTTGCGAGGTTAGAACTGCGGCGATAACGAGCGTGGTGTAGAACTGCGCGCTGATGATGCCGGCGTCGAAGGCGACGCTGGCGAGAACAATGCCGGGGCCTCCGCGGGCGTTGGTGGTGAAGGCGAGGTTGACCAGGTCGAGGCCACGGAATCCGGCGAATCGCGCAGCCAGCGAGACGGAAAGAATTTTTACGACGCAGCTGCCCAGAATAAACGCGATTAGCATTTTGAATGAGAGTCCGCGCACCAAATCGAGTTTTAGTCCGACGATCGCGAAATAAACTGGGATGAAGAACGCGAACGACACTTTGCCGATGGCATCGAGAGCATCGGCGAACAGCTTGCGTTTCTTGTGGACCACGGCGAAGCCGGCGAGAAACGCGGCGAAGACGACGCTGACGTCGAGCGCACCGGCGAGCACGCAGTAGGCGAGAAGGACCGACATGGCGTAGGCGACGGGTGAGTTTTTCGCGAATACGTTGAAGCGCGATTTGTTGATGCGCTTCACCAAACGCGGCAGCAGCGTTAAGCCGAACAAGAAAAACGTGACCGTGAGCGCGAGATGGAAGGCCATCTGCCGCGGGTTCAGGACGGCAGTCCCCGCCACGGCGGTAGCGACGGCGAGGGCGAGCCAGAGTCCGATGTCTTCGAGGACGGCGACACCGAGAACCAGACGAGCGAAGCGCGTGTGCAGAATTTTCAGGTCGGCGAAGATTTTTGAAACCACAGGAACCGATGTGACTGCAACGCCGACGGCAAGAATAATGATGAGCGAAAGGCGATTGCCGTTCGGTCCGGCGAGTTGCGGGCGAACCAGCCACGGTCCCAACAGCAATGCGAGCAGGAATGGAATGCCGGTGCCGACAATGGCGAGCCATCCGACTTCGCGACGTTCTTCGCGAGTGAAGAGCTGGCGCGTTTCGGCTCCGGAGAGAAACATCAGCAGCAGGAGTCCGAGCGAGTAGATGAAGTTGAGAGTAGTGCCCTGATGGGCGACTTCGGTGAGGCGCGCTGCGAAGTGCAAGCGGCCGATTATCGCGGGGCCGAGAACTACGCCAGCCAGGATTTCTCCGACCACTTTCGGCTGGCGGAGTTTGACGAAGAGGTAGCCGAGCAGGTGCGCGAGCCCTACTAGCAGCAGCAGGAGGAGGAGTATGGAGGTGAGGTCGGCGTTGGACACGGTGCGGCGGTTCGGGAATAGGATGCGCTTGGGGCAGGAGGGTTTGCCGGAGATCTTGATCACCCTGATGCTTCGAGGGCTTCGACAACCGCGTCGTGAAACATTGGTCGAACCATTTTTATGGCGTGGTTGGAGCAGTCGGGCCAGGTGCGGTTGGTGAGCAGGGTGATAGAGAGTTGGCGGGCGGGATCGATCCAGAGAGAAGTGCCGGTGTAACCAAGGTGTCCGTAGGACTGCGGAGAACAATATTTTCCAGATTGCGATGGAGCAGACGGAGTGTCCCAGCCGAGGGCGCGGGATGTGCCACGGGGCGCGGCTTCGTGGCGAGTAAAGAGGGAAATAGTTTCTGGGCGAAGGATGGGATAGCCTCCGGTGAGCAAGGCGTGGGCGTATTTGGCGAGGTCCTGGGCTGTGGAGAAAAGTCCGGCGTGGGCGGCTACGCCGCCCAGAACGAAAGCATTTTCATCCTGGACTTCACCTTGGACGATTTTTTGGCGGAAGGTGCTGCGGGGGCTGACGCTTGGTTGCGGAAGCGATTTTAACGTTTCGCGGACAGGAGTGTCCGCGCCACACGGGCTTTCGTCGGCGGTGGGAGGAATTTTTGCGCGAAGGTCTGCGGGCGGATTGAACGTTGTGTTCGTCATGGCCAGCGGTGCGAAGATTTCGCGGTGGCAGAAGCGGTCGAGGGGGTCGTCGGAGAGGCGTTCGAGGGCAATGCCGAGAATGATGAATCCGATGTCGCTGTAGACGGCGCGGGTGGCGGGATCGGCGGCTAGCGGCATGGTAAATGCAGCCTTTAGAAGTTCGTCGCGGGTGCGCGCTTTCAGGAAGAGTTTTTCGTAGGCGGGCAGGCCGGAGGAGTGGGTCAGGAGTTGGCGAAGGGTGACGCCGTGGCGACGTGGATCTCTTTTTTCGTCGGTAACGAATTCCGGAACGATAGCAGCCACAGGGGCGTCGAGAGCGAGCAAGCCGCGTTCGTAGAGGATCATCGCCATCGGCGTTGTGGCGACTACTTTGGTGAGGGACGCGAGGTCGAAGAGTGTGGAGGGATGGACCTGAGGATTTCCACCCTTCGACAAGCTCAGGGCAGGCTTTCTCGCAAAAGACGCGAGAAGTGGGGCACCCTTTTCGGTGGCTGTGGAGACGGGGCGGTAGATGAAATCGCCCAGGGCTTTCAGTACGACAAGGCGGCCGCGATGGGTGACGGCGGCCGAGGCAGCGGGGAAGTCATGGTGCGCAATGGCTTGCTGCAGGATGGAGAAGGCGACGGAAAATATCTTGTCCTGGTCATCGAAGGCGTCGAGCAGGGGCGATGAGGCACTGGAGGTCATCGAAGAAACCATGATATGGCATCGGGAGTACCCCACACTTGAGTTTCTTGAGTCGTGGCGCTGAGGTTGTTAGAGTCAGAGCATCGTTACTAAATCAAAATCGACCGGACTGCTGAGTTCTTTTGGAAGAACCGACAGGGCAGAGGCGCCGCCTCCCACCTTTCCGCAAAGAACGCGGAAAGATGGGGCACCCTCGCGTGTTTTTATTAGGCCGGCATTTCTTACGACAATTACGTTTGTCGTAGTTATGTCGATTGTCTGCTCTGTAGCGGCGACTGCGCAGAGTGTTGAAAGTTCCGGGCTGCGTCCGAGTGGGCAGGCGAGGGCGGCTGCTCCCACATCTTCAACTCCCCATTTCGGTGCGGTCGATGCGGTGATCAACGAGGCCATTCAGGAGGGAACGATTCCCGGCGCGGTTTTGATCGTTGGGCATGATGGGCGGGTGATTTACCGGAAGGCTTATGGGGCTCGGGCTTTGGAGCCGCGGCGGGAAGCGATGACGCTGGATACGATTTTCGATATCGCGTCGCTGACCAAGGTGATCGTCACTTCAACTGCCGTAATGCAGTTGGTGGAAAAAGGGAAAGTCAGGCTGAATGATCCGGTGACG
>DATNMU010000133.1:0-9369 GCA_035602195.1 Candidatus Acidiferrum sp. | reverse complement strand
CGAGCGCTCGACTTCCGCCGTGAAATCCACGTGGCCGGGCGTATCAATAATGTTGATGCGAATATCGCGCCAGGTGCAGGTCGTCGCCGCGGACGTAATCGTGATGCCGCGCTCCTGCTCCTGCTCCATCCAGTCCATGGTCGCAGTGCCTTCGTGCACCTCTCCGATGCGGTGCGTCTTTCCCGTATAGAAAAGGATGCGCTCCGTCGTAGTGGTCTTTCCGGCATCGATGTGGGCCATGATGCCGATATTCCTGCAGCGTTCTAATGGGACCTGTCTGGACACAGCTTCTACTCTTTCCGGGCTCCGTTTGATTTAGCGATTGTGCGATTGAGTGATTTAGCGATTGAAGACCTAAAACGGCTTGCGATCTTCAATCACTCAATGAACCTGATCGCTCAATGACTCAATTCCCTACCACCGGTAATGCGCGAAAGCCTTATTGGCTTCCGCCATCCGGTGCACATCTTCTTTCTTCTTAATGGCCGCGCCTTTTCCGTTGGCGGCGTCCAGTAATTCGTTGCTCAACTTGTCGACCATGCCGCGCTCCGCGCGTCCGCGCGCATAAATCAGCAGCCAGCGGATTGCGAGCGAGGTGCGCCGATCAGCGTTCACTTCCACCGGCACCTGATAGTTCGCGCCGCCCACGCGTCGCGTCTTCACTTCCAGCAGAGGCTTCGCGTTCTCGACCGCTTTCGTGAACAGCTTCAAAGCTTCGTCCCCGCCCTTTTCCTGCACCTTGGTCAGGGCTTCATAAAAGATGCCTTCGGCGGTCGAGCGCTTGCCCTGCCACATCATCGAGTTGATGAACTTCGTCACCAGATTCGAGCCGTAAACGGCATCGGCTGGCACGGTCCTCTTTGCTGTATGTCCTTTACGTGGCATTTAAGCTTTTAGCTCCTAGCTCTTAGCTCTTAGCTCTTAGCTTCCAGCCTGAGCTTTGCTGGGCTCGCGGTTCGCGCTCGCCCGGAATTCCTCGAAACTCTGAAACTTTCGCAACCTTGAACCTTGTCTCTTAACCCTTCTTGGTGCGCTTGGCGCCGTATTTCGAACGGCCTTGCTGGCGGCCGGCAACGCCCACCGCGTCCAGCGTGCCGCGAATCACGTGATAACGGACGCCTGGCAGGTCTTTCACGCGACCCCCGCGTATCAGCACAATCGAGTGCTCTTGCAGGTTGTGGCCAACGCCGGGGATATAAGTCGTGACTTCAATTCCATTGGTCAGCCGCACGCGCGCCACTTTGCGCAATGCCGAGTTCGGCTTTTTCGGAGTCTGCGTGTACACGCGGGTGCAAACTCCGCGCTTTTGCGGACATCCTTCGAGAGCCGGACTGGCCGTCTTATAGCGTGGCCGCTTCCGTCCCTGAGCTACCAATTGATTAAAAGTAGGCACTCTTTGCTACTCCTTGTCGCTAACTCAAAACCTGAAAGTCAATCCTAACCCGCGCGCACTCCAATCCCTCGCGGGCAGACACGACGCTATCCGCTTTCCCGGCGCTGACTGCGCGATCCGGGCTGGCAAGCCTAATCGGCCAGCCATGCTTCTCGCCGCACACGAATCGCGGAGAGAGATTTTGGGTCCCAATCTGATTTCTGCCGTCGACGGTGGCACCCGGCCTAAATTACGGGAGTGCTCCGTATCGCCAGCTCTGTCCTGCATATCCTTTCGCAAACCACTGTTCGACCAACTTCAGTCGCGACAGCAGCTCTCGTGACGGGGCGAGAGGCAGCGCAGGAACGTTTCAGCGAGGAAAAATTTCCGGAACCTTGCTACGACTTCCTTATTCTACATCACCGGAAACGGATTTCTCAACAGCTCTACCGCAAGCCTCGCACAACTCAGCCAAAACCCACGGCACACAGCAAGCTTGGATGAACTCGCGGAACTTAACAACTATAGCAACTGAGACGAAAAATCGTCAACCCGTCTTTTACATGCGTTCCGCCCCCAAGCGAGTTTCTAAGTTCCACAATATGAGATAACGATTGATGCAAGATGAAATCGAGCCGCGTCCCATGTTCATATTTTTGGTGGAAGACGATCCAAGGGCACGATAAAAATCCAGACTGGAATTATCAGGATTTGGCGGAATCTGACAGATGAAAACTGAGAGTTGGTCCAGTGACATCGGTAACTCTCTTGCGTCCGCGTCTGATAGTAAAATTCAACCATGTCCCCTGAGAGCGCGATCGCTGTATCTCACAAAGCCGCCGAACTGGAAAAGGCGCTTCGGCGCGTCATTCGGGGAAAAGATGAAGTCGTGCGGCTGGCGCTGGTGAGCATTTTTGCCCGAGGGCATCTACTGATTGAGGGCGTCCCGGGTGTGGGCAAGACTACGCTGGGGCAGGCGCTCGCACGCGCGATTGACTGCACGTTTCAGCGTGTGCAGTTCACCAGTGACATGCTGCCGTCGGATGTGCTGGGGATTTCAGTATATTCGGCACTCGAGCAAGAGTTTGAGTTCAAGCGCGGCCCGGTGTTCACGAATGTTTTGCTGGCCGATGAGATCAATCGAACCACGCCGAAAACGCAGTCCGCATTGCTCGAGGCCATGAACGAAGGCCAGGTCACGGTGGACGCGCACTCTTACGAGTTGCCGCGGCCGTTCCTGGTAATCGCAACGCAGAATCCGGTGGAGCATCACGGGACTTATCCCTTGCCGGAGTCGCAGTTGGATCGATTTCTGATGCGGGTGAGGATGGGATATCCGGAGGCAGCGGCGGAGCGCGAGATTCTACGCTCGGAAGCGGGCGCGGCGCACTTGCAGGATATGCGACCCGTGCTTACCGGCGCGGACGTGCTCGAGATGCAGGAAGCGGTGAAGCGCATTCGCGTTGACGAATCATTGGTGACCTACGCGTTAGAAATTGTGCGCCGGACGCGCGATTCGGAATATTTGTCGCTGGGAGTTTCCCCGCGCGGAGCGCAGGCTCTTTATCGCGCGGCGCAGGCGATGGCGTTTCTCGACGGGCGAAACTTCTGCACTCCGGAGGATTTCAAGCCTCTGGCGGTGCCGGTGTTCGCGCACCGCATCGTGGTCAACGGTGGATACGCTTCGACGCTGAAGAAATCAGAGCAGGCCGACCAGGTGATGCGGGAGATTGTGGAGAATGTGGCAGTGCCGGTATAGGCAGTTCACGAGCAAAGTATGGAAAAGTCGCTTGCATACGTTCGCACTAACATTGGCGAGTGGGGCGTAGCAAGCGTCGTTTTTTGCGCCACAGGTGTTGTTGTCCCGCCAAAGTATCCGCTCTGCGCTTTCATGCCCCTTTCTGCAGATTTTGGCACTGACTTGCAGCGTGGCAGCGGCGATTCGCGGCAATAAGCGGTGGCTGATACTCTCCGCAATTACCGCTGTTCTCACTGCCCAGTCGGTTCTGTTCATTCTTGTCGACTGTTAGGCCAGCTGTCGACTAGGGCTGCACAGTCTACGGTCGACTGTACGAGAAGGACTGGCTCGATTTGACGCTATAATTCTCCCGCCATGTCCTTCCTGCGTTTTCTCATGCTGCTATCGCTCGTCTGCTGGATTGGCGGGCTCATTTTTTTTGCTTTCGTTCTGGCGCCTACGGCGTTTTCAGTTTTGCCCACGACTCATCTCGCCGGCAATGTGGTAGGACGCGCCCTAGGCAAGCTGCATTGGATTGCTATCTTTTCCGGAATCGTCTATCTCGTCAGTTCCCTGCTCTACAGCCGGTTCACTGACGGAACGGCGCATGTGCTTGCAGTGCGGCATGTGCTTTTGTGCCTGATGCTTGCGCTCACTTTGATCTCGCAGTTCGGAATTATTCCGCGCATGGACGCGTTGCGGGCATCGCTCGGCGAAGTGCGGTCCGTGCCGGTCGACAATCCTGAGCGGGTTCAGTTCGATGCGCTGCATGTTTGGTCGACGCGGGTGGAAAGTGCGGTGCTGCTAGTGGGGTTGGTGGTGGTTTATTTAACGGCGCGGCAGCTAGGCGTGCGTTAGGAGTCGCGAGGTTGTGGTCGGGGCACCGGGCTTCGCCCAGGCTTGGACAGCCGAGCCGGCTGTCTCCACATGTTTCGAACTGGTCCTGCACATTGGGCAATCTCGTCTTCTTCATTTATCCTAAAATGTTCTCCTGCCGTCGCTGAGCACATCGAGGCTAGACTCCCTTCGACATCGCGTCAGCTAAAAGCCAGGAGCTAGCAGCTAGAAGCCTTTCTTATGAAAACTGGCATCATCGGCCTGCCGCAGGTGGGCAAGACATCGTTGTTTCGCATTCTTACCAAGGCACATCTTTCGGATCAGGCGCGGGCTAATCCGCGCGAGGCGCATATTGGCGTGGCCAAGGTTCCCGATGACCGGCTTGACCGGCTGGCAGCGCTTTATAACCCGAAGAAGCTTACGCACACGTCGGTCGAGTACGTTGACGTGGGCGCTATCGGGCAAGAGGCGTTGAAGGACAGCGCTTACGCCGCGCATCTGCGCAACGTGGATGCATTGGCTCATGTGGTGCGAGTGTTTGACGATCCATCGGTACCTCATACGGGAGAGATCGATCCGCTACGCGATATTAAGAATGTGGAGTTCGATCTGCTGGTGAGCGATTTGGGACAGATCGAGAAGCGGCTGGAGCGTCTGGAGAAAGATCTCAAGAAGATGAAAACGCCGGAGCTCGAGAAGGAATTCGAACTGCTGAAGCGTGCCAAGGTTCAGGTGGAGTCCGACAAGCCGTTGCGGGAAATGGAAATGACTCCGGAAGACAAAAAGAGGATTAAGGGCTTCATGTTTCTCAGCGAGAAGCCGATTTTCTACGTGCTGAATATTGGGGAGTCGACCGAACTCGGAAAAGAGCTTGACGAAGCGGTGAGCAAATATAACCTGACTGAGATTGCGGGGCGGCCTAACGCGGCCGCGACTGCCATCTGCGGCAAAGTGGAAGCGGAGCTTGCCGAGATGAGCGATGCGGATGCGGCGGAGTTTCTCTCCAGCTACGGACTCACCGAGAGCGGCCTGGTGCGCCTGATTCGAACTACTTACAAATTGCTTGGGCTAATTTCATTCTTCACCGCCGGCGAAGATGAGTGCCGCGCCTGGCAGGTTCCCGCAAATTCGAGAGCGCAGCAAGCGGCGGGAGCGATCCACTCCGATCTGGAAAAACATTTCATCCGGGCGGAAACCATTCGCTGGGATCAGTTGCTTGAAGCCGGCTCAGAAGCAAATGCCCGCGCGAAAGGGACGCTGCGTCTCGAAGGTAAAGACTACATCGTTCAAGATGGGGATGTGATGCACATAAGGCATTCGGGATAGATTTTCACCACAGAGACATAGAGAAACCTAAAGAATTGATTTTCTCTATGACTCTGTAGTGAATTCCCTCTGATATCATCCTCGCCAACCGCACATGAGCGCCATTCTCATCAGCATTCTGCTAGGCGTCACCGCTGCCGCCGCTAATGTTTTCGGCGGAGCAATTATTGTGCAGAGGCATTGGGAGCGGCGCTATCTTCGCTACTTCGTGGCCCTTGGAGCGGGGTTCATGCTGGCCACTGCCCTAGTCGAAATGGTTCCGGAGAGCCTGGAGCTGCGGGGGAGAAGTGCATCTTTTCTGATTCTGCTCGGTTATTTGATCATTCATTTCTTCGAGCACACGGTGACTCCCCATTTTCATTTTGGCGAAGAAACGCATCACGATGAATTCATCCACTCGCACAAGGGATATTCGGTTCTTCTGGGATTGATCATCCATACATTTTTTGACGGCATCGCGATCGCCTCGGGATTTCTGGTTTCCAATGGACTGGGCTGGATCATTTTCTTTGCTATCTTTCTGCACAAAATTCCGGAGGGATTCACGGTAAGTTCGGTGATGCTGGCCAGCGGCCGCAGCCGGGGAACAGCGTGGGGCGCGTCGGTAATCTTGGGAGGAGCAACGCTGGCAGGAGTTTTGACCATGGCGCTTTTCAGACATCACGTAAGTGCTGGATTGCCATTAGCGGCGGGGGTAACGATTTATGTTGCGGCGTCGGATTTAGTGCCAGAGGTGAACAAAGAACCCGCCATGAAGATGGCGCTGCTGGTTTTTGTCGGGGCTGCTTTCTTCTTCGTGCTGGAAAAGGTTTTTCACGTGCATTGAAAGTTAGTCCGGAAAGAGTTGTTTGCGGCGAAAAATTGCTGAAGAATTGACAAGATACGAAAAGAGCACCTCAGGCGCTGAAGCGCCGACAGATTCTCAGCGGCTTGGCGGCACGAATAAAACTCGTGCCCTTCCCGTTCGTGGGAGCGACTCCTCTTCTAGTCGACCGTGTGCTTGGCGGTGTATCCGTCGCGGGAAACGACCTCGATCTTCTGTTCTTTGCCCTTCTGATCTTTCACTTTGAGGGGGCCTCCATCGGGCGCCACCACCTGCACTTTCAACTTGCGGTATGTGCCGTCCAACTTACTGTTAGTGGGATGGTAGGAGAGCGAATACTGATTGCGAATGTCGTTGCCAATATCCTGAAAGTCCTCGCCATATTCCGCCGGAAAACGTGGAAAGTACGCGCGGCCACCGGTCATGGCGGCGAAGGTTCGCATTTCGTTGTCGGCCTGCAGATAGGACATTTCGTCCACGGGAATGCCCAGGCCACGGCGGGGCGCGGGGTGCATTAACCGCGCGATCTGCCCCACGCTGATCGGAAAAATTGTTACATCCTTCGTGTCCTTGACCTTCTTGGTGATCTTGTCCAACGTTAATCTGCTGAAGGTATCGACTCCTGTGGTTATCAGAATGATGTACTTCTTCCCTTCGACACGGTCCAGGCGATCGAGGGTGTCATACAAGGCGTCGAACAGATTGGTCTCGGAGAATCCTGGAATCCGTAGCTCGTTCAGCGCTCCATAAACCGCTCGCTTGTCCTGGGTAAAATCCACCAAAATGTGGGGCAGCATGTCGTAGTACGAAACTGCGACCCAGTCGTCTTTTTGAAGGGTGTTGGCGAACGCATAAGAGGCCCGGAGCGCATCGATCATGAACGAATAGTTCGTGGAGGCGAACTCCACCAGCAGAACCGCGGTGATCGGCGCCTTCGACACGTTGAAGTTCGTGATCTGCTGTTGCGATCCGTCTTCGAAGAGGCGGAAATTATCTTTCTTCAGGCCGGGAACGAATTGACCGCTCTTGGTGGTAACCATCACATCGACGTTTACCAGCGGCACGTTGACTTTGATGGAATAGTCCGGCAGGCCTTCCACTTTGGGAGTCGAAGGGGGCGGAGGCGGCGGAGGCGGCGCTTCGGTGTTCCTCTTCGGAATGGTGTAAGGTCCAACATCGCCGGTGGGGCCACCCGCGTCCGAAGGAGCATCCTGCTTAGGTTTTCCATTGCCGTTATCTTGCGATGGGGCTTGCGACGGGTCCTGAGCCAAAGCCGGAGAGATGGCGAAGATCAGAGCCAGCAATAGAGCTAGCGCTATCTGCAGAACGCTGAGATTTTTAAAATGCGGGCGCAAGGTCACAACCTTTCGTTTAAAAGACATAGGAACCCCTGTCCGAAAAGCAGGTAAAGATTGTTTGAAGCCAAAATTCCTTGTGCTAGTATAGACGCAAGGATTCGCCATTGGGATGTTTTGCCCGGCTCCCAGTATTTCCCCTCCCGGCAACGACTTACAATCTGGCGAACATCTAAATTTCCAGTTCTGCCGGGTGTTGGTACATGAGAAATTTTGTTTTAGCCTTCTTCGCCGCCTGCCTGTCCTCTACCTTTTTCGCGTCGGCCCAAACCACGTCGTCATCGCCAGCGCAGAACCCCAAAACGATAGCCGTTAGCCAGATCCGCGCCGGGATGCGTGGCGTCGCCTACACCGTGTTCGAGGGTGTTAAGCCCGAGGCCATGGAGGTGGAAGTGCTGGGCGTGCTGCACAACGTGAACGGCCCGAAAGGCGACGTCATTTTGGTGCGCCTGCACGGACAGAAAGTGGAATATACGGGCGTGGTTGCGGGCATGAGCGGTAGCCCGGTTTATTTCGATGGCAAGCTCGCGGGGGCCATCGCGTTCCGCATCGGAGAATTTTCGAAAGAGCCGATCGCCGGCGTCACTCCAATTGCAGACATGTTGGAGATTAGCGCGCTGGATCGATCGCCTGCAGAGGAAACTTCCGCGATCAAGCCTTCGTCCATCTCAGTTGTTGGTAAGACTTCAGGCCCAGGAGAGAACTATTCACTGCCTGGATCAAGTCAGGATTCGGGCTTTGCGAATTATTTAAAACCCATCGAGACACCGCTCGTGTTCAATGGATTTTCCGAGCAGGCCGTGAAACTTTTCTCGGGACAGCTCGGCGCAGCCGGAGTTGTGCCAGTCATGGGCGCGGGATCGATTAGCAATGAGAAGCAGCCAGAGCCTCTCGTAGGCGGCTCGGCGGTTAGTGCGATACTGGTCCGCGGTGATATGGATATTGAAGCGACCTGCACCGTGACTTATGTGGATCCGGAGCGTCTGCTGGCCTGCGGACATCCGCTGCTGCAGTTCGGCTCGGTCGACCTGCCCATGAACAAAGCGGAGGTCCTGGCGACTCTGCCCTCGCCGCTCAACGCTTTCAAGATTGTGAATACGACTGAACCGGTAGGAACGTTTGTGCAGGATCGGCACACCGGAATTATGGGTGTGTTCAACCGGCAGCCGGAAATGATTCCGGTCACGCTGAGCATCCACAGCGCCACGGGCGTAAAAGAGTTTCACTACGAAGTGCTGAATAATCCCAAGCTGACGCCTGTCGCGCTGATGGTAACGGTATTCAATGCGCTGCACGGCGTGAACGAATTCGGGGAGGAGATCACCTACCGTCTGGCGGGAAGCATTGGAGTGAAGGGATTTCCCGAAGTGACGATGCGCAACATGTTCGCTCCGGCAGAGAATTCGCAGCCGGCGGCCATGCAGGCGGCGACGTCGCTGGGTGAACGCTTCGGTCGCATCTATGACAATCCCTACAACGCCCCCGCGATCGCGGGCGTGAAACTGGATTTCGATTTGGTCCGCGAGAGGCGTTGGGCGCGGCTGGAGAGCGCCCGCACAGACGTGACCGAAGCCCGGCCGGGCGAAGAGATTATGCTGGAAACGGTGCTGGCGCCTTATCGGGGCGAGCGCATTGTGCAGCAGATTCCGGTGAAGATCCCCACCTCGGCCAGCAAGGGAACCTTGCGCATTCTGGTCAGCGACGGCGAAACGCTCGACCGCGTGGGGCACGGAACCGCGGCGTTTGGGCGCAAACTTGATTTGGCTTCCACCATTGCACTTCTCAATAAAGAGCACTCCAACAACCGGGTCTACGTTTCTCTGCTCGAAGCTGATCCGGAGGCGCGCGTTGCCGACAAAGTAATGCCCACGCTGCCCATCTCAATTATGAATGTGATGGACGGCATGCGCGGCAATCA
>DATNMU010000132.1:0-5528 GCA_035602195.1 Candidatus Acidiferrum sp. | reverse complement strand
CGAGAGATAGTTTCGGGATTTAAACGAATCATCCCGAAAACTCACTGATCGCGGTTTCCAGTTCGTCTGCTCGCGACCTGATCTGTGCCCGAACCGACGGATCTGAAGGCTTAGCAGCCCGTGGCAATAGTGGCTATTTTTGGCGAAGATGAGAAATCGAGGTAGCTGGGGGCCGGGGGAGGATTTCGAAGGAACGGAGTCGAAAGCAGTGAGCTTTGCACTACAAAGTGTACTGGAGAGCCACTAATCCGATCCAGCGCCTCCAGGATCGTCTTCAGGTCTGATGCGACGCGCCCACAGAGCGCAAAAAGCTCGCCACAAAGCCCCTGTAACTGCCGGGGCTTGCCCGCTCCGAGCGCTTTCCGCAGGATCAGTGACAGATTGAACGCAGCGCCCTGCACCAGCAGTCGCTTCAGAATGTTGTCCCGGCCCCGCAGATGAACTCGTCTCATCCCTCCCGTCTCGTACATGTGGGCAAAGCTTCTTTCGGTAAGTTCGCTGCGTATCTTCTGCAGCCGCTTGCCCCGATTCCCTCTGACTCGCCGCCGGTTCTCGTACGTTCGCTGCCGCTCCTCCTCTTTGCCATCCCAGTTGCGCCCGCCGCGGTCCGGTTCGGGGATATAGGTCCGTACGCCTTCGTCATGAAGATTTGTCAAAACCGGGCCGCTGTGATAACCCTTGTCAGCCACCAGCTCTTCCACTCCGTTTGCACGGATCTCACTCACCGCCGACTGCGCTTCCGCCAGTGTCTTTTGCATTGTGCTCGTGTCTCCCTCGCTGCCCGGTTGCAGCGTGACTGCCACCAGCGCCCCGCTTGACAGATCCACGGCATGCTCCGCTTTGTGGGCCAGATGCGTCCGCCCGTCCTTCATCTTCGTTATGCGCGCGTCGGGATCGGCCGGACTCTTCCATTCTTCGTTCGAGCCCTTCTTCTTCCGCTTCCGGTCCAGGCGCGCTAACTGCTCCCGCGTGGGATTTTCGATGCCTGCAGCCCGCGCCAGATCTTTCAGATAGTCGTTATAGCTTTGCTCGTTATCCCGCCGCACGATGCTCTTCATCGCGGCATTGGCTTCCAGCGTCGTGGCGTCGATCGAGATTGTCTTCCCGTTGATGAGTCCTTCCCCGGTCAGAATTCGGATCACCCAGCGGAATATCGCTTTGTGCGTCTCCAGCCAGTACAGGCGGCGTGTCCGGGAGATGGTCGAGTGATCCGGCGTCTCCTCATCCAGCGCATAGCCCAGAAACTTCCGTAATGACAAGGAATCGGCGATGCGCCAGGCAATGCCCCGCTCCGAATCGAGGCCTTCGAAGTATCCGATCATGAGACAGCGAAAGTACATACCCGGCGTAATGCTCGGTCGGCCGTAAGGGCTCTTCTTGTAGAACTTCCGGCAGAGCGCCTCCACTCTCTGATCGAACTTGTGCTCGCCCAGAATCCGATTCAACTGATCGTAAAAAGCATTGCCGGGAGGCTCGACCACAGTGTTGGTCGGGATCCAGAACTCCTGCTGCCGTTCGCGCCTCTTCCGGGTTCCCATCGCCATGCCAGCTAAGACGACCGAAACATTTCATAGGTGACATGTTTTTTAGATCTGTTGACTAAAACCACGGGCTGCTAGTACTACTGGGTCATAAAATACATTGAATCAATGACATCCGTATGGGCACGTCCAAACGAGTATCCTATCGGGTGAAGTGACTCTGCAATCTGGTAGAACGCAATCATTGGACGAGATCTATGATCTTCTGCGCACGGCTGGCGCGCGTAAGCAGCCCGTTGCGGCTATGTACGAAGGACACCCTCGGTTATTTTGTCCGCACTTGTCGGGCAGGAGTAAACAGGGCTGGCGGAACGCATTCTGTTACCAGTTTGGAGGAGCAAGTGACAGCGGACTGAAGACCGTTGCGGAAGGTGTCGGTGGTTGGCGCTGCATTGTAGTGGAGAAACTCAGCAGGGTTGAATTACGGTCTGGAGTATGGCACACGGAGCCGCGATCGAATCGACAAACTTGCGTCGATGAGGTTGACTTCGACGCCGACGCTCAGCGCGGCGAAGATCCACAATAAGGACAACGAGGTAATTGCTGCGTTAACCAGTGCGCCAGGTTAATACGGAGTGTCGCGATCGAGTGGGGGTTATGCCGCTCGGGGCGTATTCGGCGACCCGCGCGGGCGGAATTCCGGCACCGGCCGGGGGGCAGCGAATCCAGGATGACCGGCTCGGGCAGAGGGGGAAAAACGGTTCCGCTCTGCCACCAGGAACCCATAAGCTGCGATGCAAAGTGTGGCGTGATGGTGGAACCCGCGCCAGTTGCGACCTTCGAAGTGCCCCAGCCCTAACTCTTGTTTCAGTTCCTCATAGTCCCGTTCGATAATCCATCGGTGCTTGGCGATCCTGATCAGAGCTTTGAGCGTGGTGTTGGCAGGTAATGTCGCCATCCAGTACTTAGTGGGCTCCTTCTCGCTTCGCGGCCACTCGATCAACAGCCATTCTTCAGCGTTGGGCTCTGCTTTCCAATAATCGCGATGTGCCGGACGGACGCGAAGGACGGCAAAGCGAGATCGTAATGTCCGCTCTGTACCTTCACGCCATGCGATGTTCTTAAAAGCGGTGGAGGGCAGGCTCAGAGCTAATTGCTTGACAGATGTCGGTTGATGCTCCGGCGAGCGCTGTAACAATCGCGGAGGGCGTCCCATTTTTCCTCGCGGCTTGGCAGGCAGAGGTTGTTTGCCCGGTTCCCAGACCGTCATAGAACTTTGTATACCCACAACATACGGCAATCCCAGTTCGGTGAGACCGTCACGAAACTCGTTGCTGTTGCCATAAGCCGCGTCTGCCAGAACCATTCCGCGAGGCACGTCGGCGGCCACTGCGGCGCGGACCTGGTCCATGGCGATACACGGCTTGGTCTGAAACTGAATTTCTTCGGGTACCTCTGCCTTTTCCCGTCGTTCCGCATCCTCGGCCCACTCCTTTGGCAGGTATAGGCGATAGGCGATCGGCAGACTCGAACTCCACGTTGACACCGACAGACTCACCGCCACTCGACAGTTCTCTTGTTTGCCCAGTTGCCCGCAGTATTGGTGCGCCACACCGACCGAATGCTTTCCCTTCTTCGGAAAACCAGTGTCATCCACGATCCACGCCACCACCGGCCCTTGCTTTTGCATGGCCGGTAACACCTGCTCGCGCACTTCCTCCAGAAGCGTTTCATCACTCCACGGCGCCTTGGCCACCAAATGATGCAGAGACTGGCGCATCGGCTGAACACTGTCCGGAGCCAGACGTGCCGCCATCGGCTCGATGCTCTTTCGATCTCCCTCCAGCAGCAGTCCCTTGCAGTAACTCTTCAAAGGTAGATGCCGGTCTTCGTGCCCCGCGGCATTCGCCAGGCTGTCCATATATGCCGTGAAGCGCTTCTCCTGCGGGCCTGGCGCGGAGAGTCTTGATCCCACAAAACAATTCTACTACAGAATGTTGTTTTTATGACCCAGTAATACTAGCAGGCTGCGGAAAAAGTAGGTCTGGCGGACCAGTTGGCTGTTCGGGATTGTTGTTTTAGAGTCTTGCAGAGGTCGAATTAGGCCCCACGTATTGGTGGGTGTCTGTTTGAACGGCCTTCTTGAAGCCTATAATCGGCTGTTGCGGTTCCTTAGCGCCTCGCTCGGCGCTTTTGGACACACTACTCCTCATGCATTTGCTCCGGCAACTGACTTTGTCAGATTGCGGATGCGCACCAGGTTGTAGGCTGCAGCCGTGAAGGTAAACATCCAGCCCACCAACTCAAGCCCGCGATGCCTGAGCTTCCTCATACCACCTATCGTCTTCATCCAGCCGAAGATCTCTTCCACGCGCTTGCGCTTCTGCTGGCTGATCCGATAGCCCTCATGTCTTGTGGTTCTGCCGTCAACTGCGCTGTGTTTCTTCTGCGCTGCGTGCGGCGTGGCGTTGAGCGCACGGGTATCCGCCACGAAGCCTTTGGTGGCATAGAGCCTTTATCGGCTCCGACTGTCACCCGATCGTTGCCAGGGAGCGACGCGATCATAACCACCGCCGCATCCCGCTCTGCGGTGCCGTCGGCCTGCATCGTTTCCACAGCCGATACCAGTCCGTTGCGATTCTCCATCAGTACATTGCCGCAATAACTCAGCTTTGCTTCTTTGCCGCCGCCTTTGCGCGCCAGCAGCGCTTCCGGGTCGGTTGTGGACTGATGTGTATCGTTGCTGCGCTTCTCGCCGTGGAAGTTTACCGTCGGGTTGCCGGGATCATCCGGCGGCGCCGTCTCAACGCTGCTCCGGCTCTTGAAGCTCTTCAGCCCCGCGCACGCTTCCATCAGCGTTCCGTCTACTGTAAAGTGCTCATCCGACATCAGATTGAGCCCGCGGGCTTCGTCTACCACAAGGTCGAAGAACCTTCTGGCTATCTCAGCCTTGAGCAATCGGTCCCGGTTCTTCGTGAACACTGTCACGTCCCAAACGGCATCGTCCATGTTCAATCCCACGAACCAGCGGAACAAAAGGTTGTAGTCTAACTGCTCTATCAGCATGCGCTCGCTGCGAACCGTGTAGAACACCTGCAGGAGCAAGGCCCGCAGAAGTTTCTCAGGAGCAATCGACGGACGCCCCATCGTCGAATACATCTGGTCAAACAGATCCGACAGTTCAACCAACAACCGGTCGGTGATCTCACGAACCTTTCTCAAAGGATGTCCCGCCGGAACCCGCTGCTCCGGGGACAGGTAGCTGAACACTGCCGCTTGCTGAGCGTCTAAACCGCGCATAAGACAATTTTAGGCGATTCTGTTTTATAAGACCACAGGTAAGACTTACTTTTTCCGCAGCCTGCTAGCGTAGTGTCTGCAAAATAACTAGACAGTCAGTTTCGCCGTTTTTCTGGACTTGGGGCTTGTGCATCCGGGTTGAATCTGCTCCAGGGTTCGGCGACAGCGATTGAGTTTTCCTGGATCGACTCTACGGTTGCGGTCCACACGAAGGGTTTGGATTTTTGGTTTTAGGCTTGGAGAAAGGCTTCAATGGACGACTGCAGGTCGGCGACGCTGCCGACGACGCCGCGGCGAATGGCCTTGTTGTCGAGGTGGCCGAACCATCTCTCCACCAGATTCAACCAGCTGGAACTGGTGGGCACGAAGTGAGGCACGAACCGGGGATGCCGTTTCAGCCACTCCCTTACCTTCTCATGTTTGTGGGTGCCGTAATTGTCCATGACCAGATGTAAGGGAACCTTGCCGGGGAACTCCCGGTCCAGGCGGCGCAGGAACTTCAGGAACTCCTGATGCCGGTGTCTCTGATGGCATTCGCCGACGACCTTGCCTTGCAACGTATCCAGAGCGGCGAACAGAGTCGTTGTTCCATTGCGCTTGTAATCGTGGGTCATTGTGCCGCAACGCCCTTTTTTGATTGGTAACCCGGGTTGGGTGCGGTCCAGTGCCTGGATCTGGCTCTTTTCGTCTACGCAGAGTACGATTGCCTGTTGCGGCGGATTCAGATACAGACCCACCACATCGGTC
>DATNMU010000131.1:0-18952 GCA_035602195.1 Candidatus Acidiferrum sp. | reverse complement strand
AAAACCGCGCGGCGCTTGCCGCGACAGTTTCTTGTGATTGATGAAGTCACCTTCAATATCCTGCACCGACTTGCAGCGCGTGCATACCAGGTGATGATGCGGTTCAAGATTGCCTTCCACCAGCAGCGTGGAGGCGTGTGGGCTCACTTCTCGCAGCAGTCCGTGTTCCACGAACAGCCGCAGGTTGTTGTAGACAGTAGCTAGAGAGATGGATGGAGTGCGCCGCCGCACTTCCGCGTAAATCTGCTCCGGAGAGTAATGCCCGGGCGCAGCCATCACAGCTTCATAAATAATCTGCCGTTGATGCGTGGCCGCGAGCCCGCACTTCCAAGCCAGTTCGCGAAATTGTTCGTGCGCGGAGGGCATGTTAAGGGTTCATTCTCGGATAAGAACTATTATAATCCAGCAGTCATTCAATGCAAATCCATCCCCCGGTTCAGTGGTGGCTCAGTTTGAATTTATTCTCCTGGGAGGCCGTCATCCCGAAACGCGGCGTACTTCAGCCGCGTGAGGGTCTCCCATAGATACGGCCAGTGGGAGACACGTTCGCTCCGCCTGAAAAACCACTGCGCTCAGACGAGAGTTGCTTCAAGAAGATTGCATCACGAGGTTTGTATCAGGGTATGCCTTCAGGCATACCGTAACTGCCGCTTCATAATCGCGCCTTCAGGCGCTGCAAAGCGCAGCGGGAGGAACCTAGAATTCCTCCCGCCGCTCAGAGCCTCAACGTTGTGCGAAATGATTCGGCGTTCAGTTCTTCTTCTGACGCGCCACATGAGCATGAATAAACGGCTGCGGAACGAACATCTGCGCATGCGCCAATGCTGGATTCGCCGCCGAAGAATTTTGCAGCACCACCACGCCCGTTGCCACCTGACCGCCATCCACTTCGATAAACGGGAAGGTCATTCCGTCTACGGTGTAGAGGGTCAGAGCGAATCCGCCGTTCGAAGTGGTGTTGCTGGAGTTCGTCTGCCCAGCCTGGGCCTGGACAAAGTAGCGGCCATTCGAGTCTATGGTTCCGTACGTGCCGTTGACGAGTCCGACGTCAAAGATCGGGCTCGGCGCCCCGGGAGAGTTTTCGTCAATGATTCCAGCGGTCAGCGTACCGTTGTTGGCGGTAAATTCCGCGATGTCATCCACCTCACTTGCGGGAAATGTCGCCGATCCCAGAAAGACGCCCGAAAGATTCATTCCATAGCCCTGTCCCGAAGCGAAGGCAGGCAGCGGCGACGTCTGCGTGTACGCCGCTCCCGTCGTGATGCCGGTGGTGGTGCCAGAGTCAATCTCCAGCAACAGCAAACCACCGCTGGAGGGGTATGCCGCGTATGTCGTGCCTCCAACAAAGGTGGTGAAGCTCCCAAGGGTAAACCGGCCAATGCCGGCCGCGGTAAACGTGGCGCCGAAAGTCCCGGGGGCGTTCGATGACGAAACGGTCGTACCGACAACGTCGTCCTCACTTCCGGTTACACTGCTGCCATTCATCGTCATGAAGCCGCCAGCTGAAAAGGGATTACTCCCTAAGTCTCCACCCAGCGTAAAGGCTAATGTGCCAGTCGGCAGAGCAGTGCTGGTTTGTGAGAACGCGTCGCCGGAAAGAATTGCGGTCGAATCCATTTCAATAAATTTCAAATGCGTGGCATCGATTGCAAATACATCGAACGTCCCGTTAAACGATCCCGCGCTGAGCGTAGTCCCCGGAGTTGAAGATGGTCCCAACTGAAACGTACCCGAGAGAGGGTCGGAAAAAGCGACCAGTCCACCTTCGTTCAGGTCGTCGAGTCCAGTCAGGCTGGTACCGGAGATTGCGAAATTGCCAACCGTCGCCCAGGGACTTCCGCTGAAGTTCGCCCCCGAAAGGCTGAACGCATAAGTTCCCGTCGGTGTAACCCCGGCCGTCTGCAGATCCAGCGTTCCGCTGCCAGAGCCGTTACCATCAAGTTCAATAACCAGTCCATGAGAACTGGACGAGAGAACAAAATCCAGCATGAGTGTGCTGGCGAATCGGGAGTTAGAGAGGTTCAGCGTGGCTCTGCCTCGCCCATCGACGCCCACATTGTAACTTCCGCTACCGACCGACACATTGGCCAGAGGCGTGATCTGCGCGTCACTAATATCAACCGCTCCCCCGGTAATTCCGCCGCTGCCGTTAGCCGTGAGAGTGCCCACGATCGCTAGAGGTGCTCCGGCGAAATCGGTACCTGAAACCGAGAACACATAAGTCCCGTTGAGCGTGCTTGCGCTGAAGGCGCCGCTGGGAGGCGCTACCGGATTAGTAATGGTGGCGCCGTTGCTTCCGCAGCCGGCCAAAAACAAGAGAGCGAAGGTCGACAAAAGCACAACGATGGCATTGCGTACTGACATAACTTCCCCCTGGGAGCACATCGATTATGGAACAGATCGCCTTTGGTTCTGAGGTTAGCACAGACAAATTCTTTTCCCTTAACCCTTACTGCGACAATAAGTAGCGCGGATATAAACAAGTTACATATCTTTACATTTTGCTGCCGGTTGCAAACGTTCGAGGTTGGTATTTACGCATCCAATTGGATTAAAGTTTGAGATGGGTTGGATGTATGAGCTCGAGATTAATATTGCGCTGCGCAGGTTGCCTTCGCACGTCGGTGTGCGTGCTGGCAATAACCGTGCTCGCTGTGATGGTGATAGTGTGCGCGGCTGCACAGAACGCAGGCGCTCAAGGCAACGCCCAGAACGGACTCGTGATCGAGCCCGCGGAGTTGCCGCTGACCTATCCGCACGGACCCTATCACGCTGGATTCTATGTGCGCGGCAATTATGTGCCGGTGCTGCACTGGACGCTGCGGAGTGGAACCTTGCCGCCGGGACTCACTCTGCAGGATAACGGCGAACTCCGGGGCGAGGCGCAACGCGCGGGAGAATTTCATTTCGTAGTGGCCGTCCGCGATGGCGGACAACCGCAGCAAGCGTTCGAGAAAGCCTTCGTCATCAAAGTATTGGATGCGCTCACCGTAACCTGGAAGGTTCCCGCGCACGTGAATGTGAACCGCATTGAAGGTAGCGTCGAAGTTTCCAATGCCACCGTCGACGATCTCGATTTCACCTTCGACGTGAAGGCCGTCGCCCAGGATGGAAGGGCCACCGAGATCGGCTATCAGCACTTTGCCTTGACTAGGGGCACGATCGGAATGGCTTTGCCCTTCGGCGAGACCCTTCCCCACGGAGCTTATGTGGTCTACGTCACCGTGAATGGCGAAGTGCCCCAGCGCCACGCCATCTACAAGCAGTTGATGAAGACGCCAACGGCTCTGGAAGTGGCTGTCGGACCTTAGAAATAAGGTCGCAGTAGAACAGGTTTGCGGTCGTCCTTGTTGGTAGCAATTGCATGGGCAGTACTGTGGTTACGTTGACTCGGGTTTCTGATTTCTGAAAAACTCATGTAGGCTTTGTGTAGCGCCTCTGCACTTTCCGATTATTGAATGGAACTGCTCCTCAATCTCGCGTGGCTGCTGTTAGCGCTGCCGGCATATTGGCTCTGGCGGCGTGGCGCAGGTGCGCGGAACGCCCGCCGCCTGACTGCGCTGCAATTTTTACTGACCCTCGCATGCGCACTGGTTTTGCTGTTCCCCGTGATCTCGGCGACTGACGATGTGCTTGCCATGCGCGCCGAGATGGAAGATTCTGCGGTGGGCGAGCGTGCCGTGCGGCCGACGGGCAGCGACAAGGCTTCAGGCTGGGTCCATCGGCTGCAGGGAAGTCCCGCGATCCTGCCGAGCACCAGTTGGCTTCCCGCCCATGAAGTGCGGTTGTTCGAGAGTTGCGTTGCCCATATTTCGCCATTGTCGAGGCCTTGCGTTCTCAATGCGGGCCGTGCTCCTCCTTATTCTCTCCTTGGGTGAATCATCATTCTAGGTCCTTTGCTGAATCGCTGATCTCGAGCAGCAATAAATTCGCAGCCATTGTTTCTCGTCCTTAGGAAATCCTTACGAGGAACACTGGATACTTGCAAGGACCTCTCTGGTAGCGGCAAGTTGTGGCGGCAAGACGTAGCAAGCTTCGTCTCTACGGTGTTCCAGGAATTTTGATGGGGAGTTGTTGATGCACAGGAAGTTTTCACACTACTGCGGTGTGTTGGTTTTGCTGGGTGCTGCGGCCGCCTTGGCCCAGGCGCAGGCGCCGCCGTCCGCGCCACCGCAGTCCGCGCCGCGTCCTCAAGCCTGGACGTGGGAACAAGTGAAAGATCGGCTGGAACTCAATAATCCGACGTTGCTGGCGGGAAAACTGAATATCAATGAATTGCAAGCCGAGGAGATCACGGCTCATCTTCGTCCCAATCCCAATCTGACTTTATTGTCAGATCAAATCTCCCCCTTCAATGTTGGGCCCTCGCATGGGCCGTTTGCTTATTTACTGCCCTCGGCTACGGTCAGCTACTTGCACGAGCGCGCGCACAAGCGGGAGTTGCGCACCGAAAGCGCCAGGAAGGCGACGTCCATCGGCATTTCCCAGCAGGACGATCTGGAGCGCGGGCTTCTCTTCAACCTGCGCAGTGCCTTCGTTCAGACTCTGCAGGCCAAAGCCGTACTGCAGGTTTCAAAACAAAATCTCGAGTACTACGACCACGTCTTAAAGATCAGCCGCGACCGCTTCGAGGCCGGCGACATCGCGCAGATCGACTATGACCGGCTGGAACTCCAAAGGATCCAATACGAGTCCGACGTGCAAACGGCCGAGGTGAATTTGCGCACGCAAAAAATCCAGATGCTCATGCTGTTGAACGACCGCACGCCCGTGGACCAATTCGATGTGGTGGGCGTTTACGACTTCAACGACCAGATCGACCCGCTCGATGGTTACCGCCAAATCGCACTCGATACACGCCCCGATCTGCGGGCTGCGGCCCAGGCGGTCGACAAGGCCCACACCGATTACAAGCTGGCCGTCGCCAATGGTTCCACCGATCCAACCTTCAGCTTCGACGCCGGCAGGAATCCTCCCATCGATTTTTACTTTGGCGTGGACGTGAGCATTCCACTCCGCATTTTCGATCGCAATCAGGGAGAAAAGTTGCGCACAAAGATCGACATCACCCACAGCGAAAAACTCCGTGACGCCGCGCAGGCCCAGGTGTTCAGCGATGTGGATACGGCTTACGCCACCTTGAACAGCAATCTGATTTTGCTGCGTCCCTACAAACAGAAGTATCTGGCGGAAGCCGTGCACGTCCGCGACACCATTCTTTTCTCCTACCAGCACGGCGGCGCGTCGCTGCTGGATTTCATCAACGCGGAAACCGACTACCGCAGCGTGCAGTTGAACTACGTGAATCTCGTCGGTTCGTACTTGACCGCGGCGGCGCAATTGAACCAGGCCGTGGGCAAAGAGGTTATGCAATGAAGACGCGTCACTATAGATCTCTGGCCGGCGCTGCGGTGGCCTTGTTTCTGACCTGCCTGCTGGCCGCCTGTAATGGCGGCAAGCCGGATCCCAAAGCCGAAGCTCCGCCTCCGGCCAACGTCCAGCTCGATCTGGACTCTAACAACTTCAAGGTCGACCGCCCGGAACAATTTCCCTTGGTGACAGCGATTGAGTATAAAGCTGCGCCTGCTCTGAACGTCACCGGCGTGGTGCAACCCGATATAGCCCGCGCCGTACCCGTGATTTCCCTGGCTGCTGGACGAGTCGTCGAAATAAAAGCGCGGCTGGGCGACGTCGTGAGAAAAGGCCAACTATTGCTGCGAGTGCGCAGCAACGACGTTTCCGGAGCTTACCAGGCCTATCGCAAGGCGGTGAACGACGAACTGCTCGCGCGCGTACAACTTCAGCGGCAGCAGACCCTCTACGACAAAGGCGCGGTCGCCAAAAGTGCAGTCGAACAAGCCGAAGACGCCGCCCAAAATGCCCAGGCCGGTCTCGATGCCTCGACCGAACAGCTGCAGACTCTCGGCATCGACAAGGACCATCCTAACGCCATCGTCGACGTTACCGCGCCCATCTCCGGCGTGATCACCGACCAGCAAGTCACCAATGCATCCGGCGTTCAAGGATTGTCCGGCCCGAGCCCATTTACGATTTCCGATTTGTCCTATGTGTGGATCGTCTGCGACGTTTACGAAAACGATCTCGACGCCGTTAAGGTCGGTGAGTTCGCCGACCTAAGACTGAACGCATATCCCAACAAAGTTTTCAAGGGACGGATCGATAACATCCTGCCCGTGCTCGATCCCAACATGCGCACCGCGAAAGTCAGGCTCGAAGTCCCCAATCCAGGCGAGATGCGCATCGGCATGTTCGTTACCGCCACGTTCTACGGCAAGCAGGCGGAAGCGCACGCAGCCATTCCAGCCGCGGCCATCCTCCACTTGCACGACCGCGAGTGGGTCTACATGCCCATTAGATCGGGCCACTTCAAGCGCGTGGAAGTAGTCGCGGGACGCATTCTTCCCAATAACAACATGCAGGAGATTATCTCCGGCCTCAAACCCGGAGACCAGGTGGTCCTAAACGCGTTGCCATTGCAGAACACGGTGGAGCAATAAGGGTGAAAGCATAAATGATTCGCCGCGTCGTCGATTTCGCGTTGAACAACCGGATGCTGGTGCTGGCGTTTGCCTTGATCATGTTCGCCGGTGGAATGGTCGCGTTCCGGAATCTTCCCATCGAGGCGTATCCCGACGTAGCCGACAACTACGTTGAAGTGATTACGCAGTGGCCGGGAATTTCAGCGGAGCAGATTGAACAGCAGGTCACGATTCCGCTGGAAGTGGCGCTGAACGGCATTCCGCAGACCGTGCATTTGCGCTCGTTCTCGTTGTTCGGGCTCTCTGATATCAAGCTGATTTTCGATGACGGCTCGGACAACGATTGGAACCGGGAGCGGGTGTTGGAACGTTTGAGCCAGGTCACCCTGCCGGCCGGGGTGGTTCCTCAGATGGGGACGGATTGGAGCCCCGTCGGACAGATTTATTTCTTCACACTGCGCAGCAAAAATCCGGCGTATGACCCGATGGAACTGAAGTCGCTGGAAGACTGGGTGGTCGAAAAGAACTTCAAGTCGATTCCAGACATTGTCGATGTTGCCAGCTTCGGCGGGCCGACGCGCGAATACCAAGTGCGCGTCGATCCCAACAAACTGATCGCCTATGGGTTGAGCCTGGCACAGGTGGAGCAACAACTCACCAACAACAATACGAACGCAGGCGGAAGTTTTATTCAGGAGGGCCTGCAACAGATTAACGTGCGTTCGGTCGGACTGGTCGACCGCTCGCAAGACATTGCAGAAACCGTAGTCGTGGCGAAGAACGGCACGCCGCTTCGGGTGAAGGACATTGCGGTGGTTTCGCAAGGGCCGAAGATCCGACTGGGCCAGTTTGCCAGAGCGATTCACCGCGAAGACGGAAAGATTGTCGACAATAACGATGTAGTGTCGGGCATTGTGCTTTTGCGAAAAGGGGCGACGGCGGAGACGGCACTGGAGGGCATTCACAAGAAGGTAGAGGAACTCAATAAACATATTCTCCCCCCGGGAGTAACGATCGTCCCCTTTCTCGATCGAAGCCAACTGGTGCACTACACATCGCACACGGTTTTGCACAATCTGACCGAGGGAATGATCCTGGTATCGATCATTCTGCTTTTGTTTCTGGGAAACGTTCGTGGCGCACTCATCGTCGCGATCACAATTCCGTTTGCGCTGCTGTTTGCCTCGATTTGCCTGAAGACGATGCACATTCCGGCCAATTTACTTTCGCTGGGTGCGTTGGACTTTGGAGTAATCGTGGAAGGCGCAGTGGTCTTGGTCGAAAACATCGTTCGGCAATTGAGCCATTCGGATGGAACCAAGACATCCAACGAAATTATTGGTTTTGCCTCGCATGAAGTGCAGCGGCCTGTGTTCTTCGCGATCGTTATCACTATCACTTCGTTCTTGCCCATATTCACGCTGCAGCGCGTGGAGGGAAGATTGTTTCATCCCATGGCTTGGACGGTAGCGTTTGCCCTGCTGGGTGCATTACTGTTTTCCATCGTGGTGGCGCCGGTGCTGGCGAGTTTTGCGTTCGCCAAGGGAACAAAGGAGTGGAGCAATCCCGCGATGACCTGGGTGATCGCGAGGTACGACGACGCGTTGCGCTGGGCCATCCGCCATCGATTGATCACGGTGGGCTTGTGCTTGATCATGGTCTTGATCGGGGGCTATCTCGCTTTCAGCGGCGCTATCGGATCAGAATTTTTGCCGCACCTGGATGAAGGAGCGCTGTGGGTCCGCGGAACGCTCGCGCCGAGTACCGGTCCAGACGAAGGAATTCGGGTAGCGAATCAGGCGCGCATTGTGCTCTGCTCGTTTCCGGAAGTTCCCCAATGCACCAGCCAAGTGGGGCGCCCCGATGATGGAACGGACAACACGGGATTTTTCAATACCGAATATTTTGTGGATTTGAAACCGAAAGAACAATGGCGTCCGGTTTTTCACGAGAGCAAAGAAGAGTTGATTGCGGCCATGAATCGGGAGCTCAGCAAGATTCCCGGCGTAGATTGGGGATTTTCGCAACCGATCGAAGACAACATGGAAGAGGCCGTCAGCGGCGTGAAAGGCGCGCTGGCGACCAAAGTCTACGGCGATAGTTTGAAAGTTCTCGAGGAGAAGAGCGACCAGATTGCGAAGGTCATGTCGCAGATCAAAGGAGTGGAAGATCTGGGAGTGTTCCGCGTGCTGGGCCAGCCGAACTTGAATGTGACGGTGGACCGGGAGGCGGCGGCGCGGTATCAGATCAACGTGTCGGATGTGCAGGATGCGATCCAGACGGCGGTGGGCGGGAATGCACTGACACAGGTGCTGAAGGATGAAGCGCGATACGATCTGACCCTGCGCTATCTGCCGAAGTATCGCGATACGCAGGAAGCGATTGAAAATATCCGGCTGCTTGCGCCGACCGGAGAACGCGTGTCGCTGGCGCAATTGTGCAAGATCAAGACGACGGATGGAGCGTCGGAAGTGTATCGCGAAGGAAATCGGCGATACGTTGCCATCAAATACAGCGTGCGTGGCCGCGACCTGGGTAGCACCGTGGAAGAAGCAATCAAGAAAGTGAACGAGCACGTTCAGTTGCCGCCGGGTTACACGATCGACTGGGAAGGCGAATACGCCAGCCAGAAACGAGCCAACGCACGCCTGATGATTGTGCTGCCGATCACGATCCTGATCATCTACATCATTCTTTATACGATGTTTAAATCCTTGAAATGGGCGACGCTGATCATGGCGAACATTGCCATTGCTCCGATTGGCGGGCTGCTGGCGCTATGGTTTACCGGAACAAACTTCAGCGTTTCGTCGGGAGTCGGATTTCTGGCGCTGTTTGGAGTGTCAGTGCAAACCGGAGTCATCATGCTGGAATACATCAACCAGCTTCGCGCCCGGCGCTTTTCTATCGAAGATGCTGCCGTGGAAGGAGCGGTGCTGAGGCTGCGGCCCATCATGATGACCATGCTGGTTGCCACCTTAGGTCTGCTTCCAGCAGCTCTCTCACACGCCATTGGTTCTGATTCTCAGCGCCCCTTCGCCATCGTGATTGTTGGCGGATTAATCGCCGCGCTAATCATGAGCGTTTTTTTGTTGCCCACCTTGTATGTGTGGGTGGCGCGCGAGCGGGACGTGTTACCCAGGGCGGAAGAAGGATTTGACGTTGGCGAGCACGTGGATTAGTAGGGTTCGGAAATGCTTGCCCGGTGCCTTCGGTCGCGAGGGTCAAATGGTCATCTCAACCTTGGCGTCATCCTGAACGGAGCCGCAGTTCAGGCGGAGTGAAGGATCTCCCTCAAAACCGAACAGGCGCGCGAGCCCATCACGCGCGTCCACTGCCGGATCTCGGCTTTGGAACCGATTGGGCTAGCAGACATCCCTCCCAGAAAAACCAGAGGGATAAAAAATAAGAGTTCCGAGGTCGAACACGTGGATTGAGAACTGGAAACTGGAAACTGGAAACTGGAAGCTAAGAGCTAGGAGCTGACCCCAAAAATTAAGAGTTCCGAGGTGGTGTTGGGTCCATTCGTCTCGGCCAGTAGCTCGCGTTAGACCCTTGCTCAACCTGCTGTGCCGCTTCCCTTGCGGGTGCTCTGCACGCGATCTTCGCTCGGGCTCCGGGCTTACCGCCAACCGGATAAACCTACCCAACGCCTCGGAACTCTATCCTGCCTTCGACTGGGTTTCTCGTTCGTCTCGACCAGCGCTTTGCTATAGACCCTTACTGGCCTTCCCTCCTCATCTTTCAATGTGAGGGTGACTCAGCTCGAGCCCCGGACGCCGCACCAACCGGAAAAACTTAAGAAACTGTCAAAGAACGATCTTGTTGTACTCCTTCCAGAATTTAAGTCAACGAAAAGAACGCGTCTTTATCTGATTTGTTTTCAATCGAGTGCAGCGTGTCCACAGCTCAGTGACCAAATTTTGTGCAGCCCGTGCAACCAACTCGCGTGAAACCCGCGCGGGCTGCGGGTTTTAGCGACGCAGGTCAAAGAATGAAACAGAAGTTGAAGTCCTCACCGGCATCCCCGCGTTGTGAAAATCCGGTGAAAGCCGCCTCCAGCAAGGATTTCGATCAAAAGCATAAAGGCAAAGCAAGCTGGATAAGGTGCCCGACCACCGCTCCCGCTAAGGCCCAAAGCCCAGGTTAAGGCCGCCCGGTTCCGCCCTTATCGCTTGACAACCTCTGTAAGTCTGCTAAAGTTCGAGAAAAGCTGCTGATTTTAGAAGCGAGCTCACAGGTGCCTTGTTTATGAAGAATGTCTACGAAGTTCTGCGGCAGAAAGAAATGGAGCTGACCCGGCTGGAGAAAGAAGTGGAAGCCCTGCGCCTCGTAGCTCCCTTGCTGTCCGAAGAGAAAGAAATGAATGCGGAGATGTCGAAATCGTCGCTGCCCACAGCCGTGAACGGCCCGCAGCCGACGATCCGCATCCCCGCTCCGCCAGTCGTTCCCTCGGCGCAACCCGTTCGCGCCGCCGGATGGGACGAAACTGCCAAGCGCTGGCCGTAAACCGGCCGCATCGTTCATTTTTCTACTGGCGCTCGAACGGGAAGGGCACGACTTTAGTCGTGCCGTTATCCCCCTCTCGGACGGCGGGCTTTAGCCCCTGAGGCCACTTACTCGCATCCGCATCATTTCCCTGGTTCCACAATCTCTCTCAGCGCCTCCAGCAACCGCTCCACTTCTTCCATGGTGTTGTAATGCACCAGCCCAATTCTCAAAAATCCCCCGCTCTTTTCCACATCCAGATGCTCGGTCAGATTCAAAGCGTAATAATTCCCGTCCCAGGTAAAAAACCCGCGTTCGCCTAATTTCGAGGCCAGCGCCAGCGGCGTTTGTTCTGTGTTCTGATTCACCACGCGCAAAGCAATCGTAGGACAGCGCTCGGCAAAGCACGCCGGATCAGTGACACCGTAAACTTTCACGGCAGGCATCTCCGCCAGCCCGCTCATCAGCCGCTCCATCAATCCGTGTTCATATCGATGAATCGCCTCGAAAGCGCCAACAATAGCCTCGCGGCGTGTAGCAGCTTCGGGATGCCCGCGCCGGCCCAGATCGGCAATGTAATCCACGCACGCTGTAATGCCTGCAATGCACTCGTGGTTCAGCGTCCCCCACTCCCAGCGGTTGGGAACCGCATCCGTCAGCGGCCGCACTTTATAAGGACGCAGCCGCGCCAGATGCTCGCGCTTGCCGAACAGCACTCCCATGTGCGGCCCAAAAAATTTATAAGTCGAGCACACCAGAAAATCGCAATCCAGCGCCGCCACGTCGATCAGCCCATGCGGCCCGTAATGCACCGCATCCACATAAGCCAGCGCCCCCGCCGCATGCGCCATCCCGACAATTTTCTCCACCGGATTGACCGTTCCCACCGCATTCGACGCGTACCCAATCGCGACCAGCCGGGTCTTCTTGTTGATCTTCGAGGCGAGGTCGTCCAAGTCAAGCGTGCAATCTTCTTCGTGAATTTCCGCCCAGCGAACCGTCACGCCCTTCTCTTCGAGCGCCAGCCACGGCGACACGTTGGCGTCGTGATCGAGCCGTGTTACAACAATCTCGTCCCCCGGCCCCAACTCCCGCCCAATCGCCCGCGACATCGCGTAAGTCAGCGTAGTCATGTTCGGCCCGAAGACAATTTCGTCACCGGAACAATTAAGAAAGTCCCCCATCGCCGCGCGCGCCTCGGCCAGCATCGCGTCCGTATGACGGCTGGTCGCGTAAGCCCCTCCGGTGTTGGCATTATCCCGCCGCAGATAATCGAAAATAGCATCAATCACGCGTTGCGGAACCTGCGTCCCGCCCGGCCCATCCAAAAATGCCGCCGGGTGTCCATGAACGGTTTGAGAAAGAGAAGGGAATTGCGATCGAACCCAGGTGATGTCCAGGGCAGTAGATGCGGCGATTTCAGTCGTAGGCATAGTCATCTATTTTTATCATGATGAAGCCTGTGAAGGTTCAGCCGAGAAGGCCCAGACGCGCAAGTTCAGCCGCGAAGCGGCGCAAGAATGCAGCCCACAGCCTGCCCTGAGCTTACCGAAGGGGCGTAAGCCGTGGGTCGAAGGATGAACAAGAACAAGCCCCAACGGGGCGTGAGAGAAGATGTGACACGATCCACATATCCCCTATGGAGCGGTTACCAATCTCGACGTAATTCACTCCGCCGCATCATCATTCAACAGGATGACCCGGCATCCCTGTACTGCACGCTGCGCGCAGTGCTGTAATGCCGTTTGCGCGGCGCCGCTGGCCGAATTCCCTCTAATATGGTAAGACCACACACCCCCGGGCGCCACGGCAAACGCCTTCTCGCCGCGCGCTGCCAGGTATCGCGAAAAGGCGCTCCGCATGGATTCGGAGATGGTTGATTTTGTAAACAGCCAATGGTTCCGCTTATACCAAGCCCCATTTTCAAAGAGATCAATCCGAACATGCAGTACGTTCCCAGTTTGCAGTATCAGATAGGTTACCCGGCGCCGATGTGAGTCGCTGAACTCGTACATCGGCGCACTTCCGGAGAAATCGAGCCGGAAATGGCCAACGTCACAGTCGCCGGACGTGCATGCGTACCAGAGGTGAAGATCCATCCCCCGTCCATCGCGAACGATCTCAAATCTCCTGATGCCGTCAGCACGAGGCGTCAGATTGGTCCACTTCCCGACTAGCCGGTCATCACCCACCGGCGTGGCGCTCGGTGCTGGTAATTTTTCACGGTCAGCGGCGAGCACCGAAGCCTCCGCCGTCGCCGGCGCCACGGCTTTCTCCGCCGCCGGAACTTTCGCTGAAGGCTGAGACTTCGGAACCTTCGCCTTCGCTGCCGGAGCAATGTCCGCCTTTGCCGGCGGTTGCCCAGCAGTCGACGACGCCGGGCCCGCAGGGCTAGGTGGAGGAGCCGGAACAGGAATAACGTTTGCCACGGGACCGGCTGGGTTTGGAGTTGTCGTGGCCCGTGAACCAGCGGTTTTATCGCCTTCCTGATGCAGCCACCCTCCGCCCACAATCAGCAATACGCCCAGCACTCCCGCCAGCACCCGCGAATTATTTCCGGCTTCGATGTTCCCGAAGATGCTTCCGATGAAGCCGCCAATGCGGCCAAACAAGCCTACCGCAAGAAAGATAATTCCCGCCAGGATCAGGATATTTGCGATCGGTGCGTCGGTGAGATGGTCCATGCCTTCGCCTCCTGGCATTGGCCAACTCCCCCAATAAGAAACGGCGGCCGCTGAAACTGCGAGCGCACAAAGACGAGGATCCGGACCGTTCCTGTTGGCCCAGGAAATTTTCCGCTAGAGTCTAGCCCTCACCCAACCCTTCCGCAAGTCACCTTATTGAGTGACAGCCCTCACCAAATCCGCCAGCATCCCATACGCGGTCGCATACAAACCCGGATTTTCCTCCGTAATGGCGAGCCCAGGAAAAATATCAGTCTCAAAATAAATGTAAGACGACGTTCCCGCGATCTGCCCCATCGGATCGCTAAGCCCGACTTGCTCCGGCCCAACCCTCGCCCTGACCCCACTCGCTGCCTTACTCGCCCGGCAAACCAGCTTGTAAGGACGTCCTTCTTTCTTCGCCGCCCGCACCGCCTCCCCACTCAGCCCGCGCACTCCTTCGCGCTTGATCTCCTCCAGCCGCACCGGAACATCCATCAGCACCGTCACCAGCGCGGCAGTCTTCACCGCTGCGTCCCAGCCATCGATGTCGTGCGTAGCGTCGGTCTCCGCGATCCCCAGAGCCTGCGCTTTCTTCAGCGACTCCTCAAAGCTCAACCCATTTTCCATTTCGCTCAGAATCACATTGGTCGTGGAATTCAGAATCCCGTGAAATCCCTGCAAGTGAATGACCGGCAACTGATGAAACAGCGAGAAAATCGGCACGCCATCCATCACCGTAGATTCGAACAGAAAGCGCTTGCCGCGCGCCGCCGCCAGATCGCGCAATTCGCGATAGCCGTAAACGATTGCTCCTTTATTGGCGGTGATCGCGTGCGCTCCATGCTCAAGCGCGGCGCGAATGTGATCGACCGCGGGCTGGCCATTCTCCACGTTGAGCGAAGTCGCCTCGAACAGCACGTCGGCTCGCGCCGCCTTCAACCACTCGCGCGCGTCCTCCTGTGGTGAAAGCCCGTGTGGCGCGGACACTCCTGTCCGCGAAACGCCGGTAACCAAATCCTGTGCCTGCTTCTCCAAAGCCGCAGTATCGACACCCTCAGCATCCGCAATCCATCCCATCCTCCGAGACGCAATTCCGGTGATGCGAAAACCAATTCCATGCCGCTCGCGCAGTTCTCGCCCGCGGTCCGTGAGCAATTGCGCCAGCGTACGGTTGACGTTGCCGTAGCCCAGGAAGCAGAGATTGTAAGTGTGAATTGGTGTATCCCTCGCCTAGCCCATCACCGTGGTGTGCTCCGGCTTTACCTTGTAGATCACTCGCACTTCGCCGGACTGGCCGTAGGGATATTTGTCGACGCCAAGATATTTCTTGGCCATCTTGTCAATGTGCGCGCTGGCGCCCTCTTCGGTGATCTCGACGACCCGGCCGCGAATTTCGAGATAGCGGTAGGGGTTTTCAGGATCCATGATCGACACGGCCACGCGCGGATCGCGGCGCACATTCTTATCTTTCTGCCGTCCCTTCGCGGAGTTGAAAATTACGTGTTCGCCGTCGAAGTCGCACCACACCGGCGTGACTTGCGGGCGCCCGTCGGGCATCAGCGTGCCCAGATTGGCGAAGGCGCGTTTTTGAAAAAGATCGCGGTATTTCTCAGGGATACCTTCCGGCATAAACTCTCCTTGCGGTCATGCGATGATGACAGGTCATTATAGATCGCAAGGGGCGAGATTTGCTGTCCGGCGCCAGCCCCAGTATTCTTGCGAGACTGCTGACTACTACCGAATCAGGAGAACTGACCGCATGATGGGGTTATCCCGGCGCGCGCATGAGCGCAACCTTCCAGTCGCTGCCTTTATCACTGTCATTACTGTGCTGTTCGCCGCGATGCTTGTTTTAGCTGCGCCAGCCGGCGCGCAGGCCGCAAAATATCCCCCAACCATCGTCTTTATGACCGACTTCGGTGTGCTCGACGATTCCGTCGCCATCTGCCGCGGCGTCATGTATTCCATCATGCCTGAAGTTCGCATAGTCGATCTCACGCACCAGGTCACGCCATTCTCCATTCTCGACGGCGCGCGCTTCCTTTACGGCGCCTCTCCTTATTATCCGGCGGGAACCGTTTTCGTTGTCGTTGTCGACCCCACCGTCGGCAGTACCCGCAAAGCGATTGTGGCCAAGTCGAAGCGCGGCCAATATTTTGTGTTGCCGGACAACGGCGTAATCACGCTGGTCGAGCAGCGCGACGGTATCGAAAGCGTCCACGAAATCACAAACACAGACTGGATGATCGGCACCAAGCTCTCTTCAACTTTTCACGGCCGCGATATTTTTTCCCCAGTCGGCGCACATGTATCGCGCGGCGACGACTGGACCAAAGTTGGCCCTGAAATGCCGGTTGCCTCACTGGTGCGTCTCGAATTGAAAGCCGCTCATCTTGACGATCGCGGCGCCATCGCCGAAGTGATCGCCACCGACGGCCCCTTTGGAAATTTAGTCACCAACCTCGATGGAGAAGATTTCCTGAAGCTCGGCTACCAGCGCGGCCAGGAAGTTACGCTAAGACTCGGCGGCAAAGAAATGAAAATGAAGTTCGTCCGAACCTTCAGCGACGTTCCCTTGCATGAGCCACTGCTCTACATAGACTCCCGCGGACGCCTTGGCCTGGCCGTAAATCAAGAAAGTTTCGCTGAAACGTATCGAATCAAGCCTCCCGTGGACCTGGCAATCCCGCGAGCAACAAAATAATCTCCTTCACGTCATCCAACACGAGACCCGAGCGCGCTTGTTCGTCGAAAACCGCGCTTGTCATCCCTCGCGTAGCGAGGGACCTTGGTTCCTGCTCGCAGCGGCAACAGAGCTGGCGCGCATCGGATAAGAACCTGATCTCTAAGTGAGATCACCTTCCATGCGCGGTAGCACGGCCCGCAGCAGCGCTTCAAAGCCGCTCTTTACCCGCTCACCCGTTTCCATCACTTCCTCATGCGAAAGCGGTTGGTCGAGAATTCCAGCTGCCATATTCGTGACGCAGGAGATGGCCAGCACTTTCAGTCCCATGTGCCGCGCCGCAATCACTTCGAACGCAGTTGACATGCCAACCAGATCCGCTCCGATGGTTCGCAGATATCTAATTTCCGCTGGCGTCTCATAGCTGGGCCCCAGCAGCGCCGCGTAAACCCCTTCGTGCAGCGTCATCCCCAGCTTGTGGGCTTCGTCTCTCGCCATCGCGCGATACGATCGATCATAGGCGTGCGTCATGTCCGGAAAACGCACGCCAAACCGATCGTCATTTGGTCCCACCAATGGGTTGGCGCCCTGCAGGTTGATATGGTCGCTAATTACCACCAGCGCGCCTTGTTTGTAAGTCAGATTGATTCCACCGGCCGCATTCGTCAGCACGACCGCCCGAATTCCCATGCGCCCGAAAACTCTCATCGGGAACGCGACCTGCTCCGCCGAATATCCTTCATACAGATGCACTCGCCCTTGCATCACAGCAACAGGAACCCCGCCCGCCTTCCCAATCACCATCTGTCCCGCATGCCCGATGGCAGTCGACCGCGAGAAAGACGGAATTTCATGGAAGGGAATCTTGCTCGCTTCACTCAACGAATCGGCGAATGATCCCAGCCCCGATCCAAGCACCAACCCGATGCGCGGACGCAGCGGAGTCCGTTGCAGCACAAACTGAGCAGCACTTTCGGCGAGCGTAAATTGATCAGTCATTCAAAAGTGTAAGGACGTTTGGATGCCCGAAAAAATCGAGATTCGTATCAGGGTATGCCTTCAGGCATACCGTAAGTGCCTCTTCTATTAACCGCGCCTTCAGGCGCTGCGTTACGAAGGGCGAGTCTTCACGCAGCCTTATGCTGTGCTCTTCAAAACGTCCTCATGCGCGTTCTCAATATCTCTTCTCGAACTTCGCGAATTCCCCTTCCAGCCTCCACTGTGCCCGCGCCCGTTCATTCGCCGCCAGAAATTCCTCGCACGCAGCCGAGGGCTTCTCCGCGCCCAGCAAATTCCCCGCGCATGCCGGAGCCGTTCGAAAGACCACTTTCGTATCCGCCCACAGGCTTTGCCCCGGCAAAAAGCTGTGCTCCAGGCTTTGCCGCGCCATGCGTTTCAAATCCACATAAGCAACGTGATAGGTTTCCACCGCCCGCAAATATTCCTCCGTCATGTCCGATCGCGACACGCCTTCGTCATCGCTCGCCAAAGCCACCGGCACACCATACTTCATATAAATCGGCAGCGGATGGTCATCGCCGCTTACGCCTAGAATCAAATCATTCGAGGTCAGCGCAATCTCTACCAGCACATTGCGCTCGGCCATTTCATGGAGCAAGCCAATGGGATCTTTTTCATTCATCACCGAAACCCCATGCCCAATCCGCTCCGCATGTCCACGCTCCACCGATGCGCGAATATGAAAGGTCAAATCTTCCGGAGGAACCAGCCCCATGGCCAGTTCTCCCGCGTGCAGCGTGATATGAACTTTAGGATAGACGCCGTGCAAGTAATCCATCATTGCCATGTGCTCGTTAAAATCGTGCAGTGGCACATACCAATCCTCGGGCATCACCAGATTCAACCCGACAAATTTAGGATCCGATGACGCCAGCTCAAACCCCAGCAGAATTTGCGCAAAGACCACTTCGCGCGGTAAGCCGCGCAAAACCTGGTACAGGTAACGCACCGTCACGCTGCAGCCGGGAGCCGCGTCCGCGGTTCCGCACTTGAGAATCTCTTTAGCGCGCGCATCGTCCGCCGCCAGTCTCCTTCCCGTTTCCGCCGCAACATCTTTCATTCCAGCCGCGAGCAAAGCATCTCGCATCTTCGCGTAATCGTCATTCCACTCCACTTTTCCCGCCAGCTTCGCCGCCGCCCCGCCATCGGCGGTATGCATGAACTCAACGTACTGCAGATGATCCATCCCGGCGCGATTCGTCGCCGCCGCAATCGCCCCCGCCACATGAGTATGCGAAGCCAGCCCGAATTTCTCGAAGGCAGCGAAGAAATGGTCGTGGCCAGATTCCTCCCCCGGCTTCCAATTGCGCATCGACCACGCGTCCACCATCTGGTTGTAAAGAACGTGATCCGCATACCCGCATTGGGCGGCCGGTTTGGCCGTATAGTTTTCGCAGGCATCGCACGGCGGAGCCAGCAACCGCGACGAGGTTCGATCCACGCACAGCCCTCCATCCACCGCGAAATCGATCAGATCTTCCGCATAAATCGCTCCATCAAGATGGTTATGCAAATCGCCACCCTTCGGCAGATCATGCACAAATGCCAACAGTAGCGGAGGTTGCTTGCGGATGGAATCAAGATAGCGGCCCGCG